>NZ_JACJDO010000030.1:0-50374 GCF_014163535.1 Pseudoalteromonas sp. SR45-4 | reverse complement strand
TTTTATTTTCTCTAGCCAGAGGTTTTCAGTGAAAACAAGGCGAATTTACGCGTCAATAGCTGGCCTATTGCAAGTAAATTCAACGCAGTTAGCGCTGAAAATAGCTGCTTGAGATAAGTTTATTACCCACAGATCAGGTTACTTAGCAACAGCGCTCAGGGCGATTACCCATAGCATTTAAGCGCTCTAAATCACTTTTATAAAATGCTGCTGTTGCAACACGTGTTTGCGTAATTACTGTTTGTGCCCAATCTGGTAGTGCCTTATTAATACTGTAGTACACCCATTGGTTTTGTTTTCGATCTGTAAGCAATCCGCATTGGCGAAGCTGTGCTAAATGACGTGACACTTTAGGTTGGCTTAAATTAAGTGCCGCAACTAATTCGCAAACACATAACTCTTGCTGATCAGCAATAAGCAGTATGGCCTTTAACCGTGTATCGTCCGCTAGGCATTTATAAAATTGCAGGGGGTTGAATTGTTCCATAGCGTCCTCGTATCGTTAATATGTACACAATAAAACAAAAAATGAATATATGAAATAGTGAATATACGATTTTTCGTATATTTATTTTTTATGACCTCAAAAACAAAAAAGCACACAAGGTTATTGTGTGCTTTTTAAATATTAGCGAGTGCCGTTATTAAATAACCGACAGCTCAACTTCAATATTGCCGCGTGTTGCGTTTGAATATGGGCATACTAAGTGCGCTTTATCTACAAGCTCCTGTGCTTGCGCTTTATCCATATCACCCAGCGACACCGCTAGCTTAACTGCAATACCAAAACCACCGTCAATAGCGCCAATCGACACTTCTGAGTTAATGTGCGTGTCACTTGGCAGAGTAATTTTCTCGCTGCCCGCTACAAATTTAAGCGCACCAATAAAGCATGCCGCGTAACCTGCTGCAAATAGCTGTTCAGGGTTAGTTCCTTTACCATCATCGCCGCCTAAGCCTTTAGGAGTTGATAAATCTACATTTAAACGACCATCATCAGATTTAGCAGTGCCTTCACGGCCACCGGTTGCAGTTGCTTTTGCTGTATAGGCAACGTTTTGTAATACATTCATAATGAACTCCAAAATTTAAAAAATTAATTAACTTATTTAGTTTGTGTGCAAAATAATAGAGCAACTAAATATAGATTGCAAATACTTTGCATGCAAATTAAAGTACACTTTATTCAGCAAAGAGGTTAAAGCATGTCGTTTGAGCAATTAAAGTTAAAAAATCAGTTATGTCATCGGTTATACATGGCATCTAACAGCATTGCGCGTGCGTATCGCGAGCCTTTAAACGCGCTAAATTTAACTTACCCGCAATACGTAGTAATGATGGCGCTGTGGGAGCAAGACGAAATAACAATTGCAGAGCTAATAGATAAAACCGCGATAGATGGCGGTGCAATGACCCAAATTCTAAAAAAAATGAGCGACAAATCATTACTGGCTGTTATTAAAGATGAGCACGACAAACGCAAACGCCTAGTGCAGCTCACTCAACAGGGGCAATCACTAAAGCTAAAAGCGGCTGATATACCTAGCAAAGTGCTGTGTAAATTTAATAACGTAAATACAGAGCAAGCAAAACAACTAATGCAGTTACTCGACTTAGTCGTTAACGATTTATCTGATTAATGCATAAACCGTTTAAAATAGCGCGTGTATCAAATAAGTGCATACAGCCCAAAAAACCCACCATATAAGTGCAAAAAGCTAGCAACTTTTTTATATAAAACACTAATTCATTGATTCGTATTCATAAAATATTCAATTAAACGTTGGCATACTTCTTCCTATTACTTTATGTGTTTAAAAAAAATCAAAGGAAAAACCATGTTCAATTTATATCATACCCTTTATCTTTTATGGCGTTTAGACATTAGCGTTTGGCAAGTTAACGACCCTACAAATACCCGCACTACCGCTGATAAAGAACGCGCCTATGTTAAGTAACATCGTATTGTGTAAAGGCTTGGCTTAAAGCTTAGTTGTATAAACTTACTTTAGGCTGAGCTTTTGCGCACTATGAAATTTATGCGTACATTTTTATTAAACTCAAATTAACCGCTCAATATAAAAACAACCCCCTTGCAATAAACCCCACATTTAAAAACATCAAAAAATTAGTAAAAACACTGCGTTTATAACTTTGCAAGCAACCCTATTGCATTGTATTGTTGCATCCTATTAAAAATTTTTTAGTTGGAACGTGTATGAACGCTTTGGAAGTTAATTTTGATGGCTTAGTGGGTCCTACTCACAACTACGCTGGTTTATCGTATGGTAATGTTGCCTCGTTGAATAACGCAGCAAGCTTTTCAAATCCTCAAGAGGCGGTACTTCAAGGCCTTGAAAAAATGAAAGCCATGCATGACAAAGGCCTAACTCAAGGTGTATTTGCCCCTCATGCACGCCCCGACTTAAACGTACTGCGCCGCTTAGGCTTTACCGGTAACGATGCACAAGTCATTCATAAAGCATTTAAAGCCGATCCTATTTTATTACGCGCGTGTTATTCAGCATCTGCAATGTGGACAGCCAATGCCGCTACAGTATCGCCATCTCCTGATACAACCGATGGCAAAGTACATTTTACTTCAGCTAATTTAAATAATAAGTTTCATCGTTCATTAGAGCCTGCAACCACTACGCGCTTATTAAAAGCCATGTTTAATAACGACAAATACTTTGCGCACCACACCCATTTGCCCGACCAAGGCTTTTTTGGCGACGAAGGTGCAGCAAACCATACTCGTTTTTGTGACAGCCACGGCGAGCAAGGCCTTGAAATGTTTGTATTTGGTGCCAGCGCGTTTAACAGCCAATTACCAAAACCAGCTAAATTTCCTGCAAGGCAAACTCTCGAAGCCTCAGAAGCAATTTGTCGCTTGCATAATTTAAAAGATTCAAGCCAAATTTTACTACAGCAAAATCCAGACGTAATAGACCAAGGCGTGTTTCATAATGATGTAATTGCAGTAGGTAACGCCAACGTATTACTGTGCCACCAGCAAGCATTTTTAAATCAAGCTTTGGCACTGCAAGATATTCGCGAAGCCTATGTTGGTAATAAACAATTTTATATTATTGAAGTACCTACAAGTAAAGTAAGTATTCAAGATGCAGTTAGTAGCTATTTATTTAATAGCCAACTAGTAAGCCTAAGTGATGGCTCTATGTTATTAGTAGCGCCAAAAGAGTGCCAACGTAATAGCGCGGTTAACGACTACATTGAAGAAATGATCATGGCCGATAATCCTATAAACCAAGTACGCTTTTTTGATTTACGCCAAAGTATGCAAAATGGCGGCGGCCCAGCTTGCTTGCGTTTACGGGTTGCTTTGAACGAGCAAGAACTCGCTGCAGTAAACCCAGACGTTATTTTAACCGACACTAAATACACACAATTGTGTAACTGGGCACAACGTAACTACCGCGACCAATTAGGTGCTAAAGACTTTGCCGACCCAGCACTGCTGAGCGAAAGTTACCAAGCACTTGATGAGCTAACCCAACTACTTAATTTAGGCTCAGTGTACGACTTTCAATTAGAAGGTTAATACCTCAGCCTACACAAAGGCTAATACAAAAATAGCGAGCCAAGGCTCGCTATTTTTATTTATGTTTATGTTAATACATACTTAAGCATCTTTGTTTACAGTTATGGCCGATGCCATAGACTCAGATATATGCAGCGTACGCTGCGGAAATGGAATACTCAGCCCTGCGCCTTCAATTGCTTCTTTAACACGTTTATTTAAATCCCACACAGTTTGCCAATAATCACCATTAACAGCCCACGCACGTAATTGAATGTTCACTGCGCTTTCGCCTATTGATGTCACCATTACTTTAGGTGCAGGCTCTGCGAGTAATCGGCTCTCTGATGCGGCTAATTCTTTAAGTACATTTAAGCCAACGTCAATAGAATCAGCATACGAAATACCCACCACTATATCCATTCGTCTTTTGCCATTACGGGTAAAGTTTTTAATATTGCCACCCCACACTTTGCCGTTAGGCGATGCAATATAAAGGCCGTCGGTGGTTTTAAAAATGGTAGTAAATAAGTTTATTTCGTTAACTGTGCCAAGCGTGCCGCTAGCATCTACAAAATCGCCTATTTTAAAAGGTCTGAGTATTAGCAGCATAATACCCGCAGCAATATTGCTCAGCGTATTTTTAAGGGCTAAACCAATCGCTAAACCAGCAGCACCCATTAGCGCAATTAAGCTTGCCGTATTAACGCCAAAAATATCTAAAATAAATAGCCCGCCAATTATATAAACTAAATAACCAGCAATACTCGATAAAAGAGGGAGTAGCGTACTATCCACCTTTTTTAATGGCGATTTAGAATTTTTAATCGCTTTTTTAACCGAGCGTGCAATTAAGGCACTCGCAATTAAAATCACCAACGCTAAAATCACTTTGTACCCTAAAGTGATGATTGTTTCTGAATGGCTTTGCCAAAACGCTAAAAGTTTATCTTTCATGTTTGTTCCGATAAATGTGGCTGAAACTCAGCAAAATAATGGTTAAATCTAATAAAACCGACTTCAAAAGAAGTGGCGTGAGTATATAGAATAAAAAATTTAAACCTACCTTTTTTAATCACTTATTTCAATTTTAATAACGGCCTAAAAACCATGGTTATTAGAATATAAAACACCGCCATTTATGGCTAATTTATAGCGACTATTCAATGTAGGTTAATCGTTTATTGGTATGGTGATTTTAAGTTTTTAACGTTCATTAAGAGGTTATCTATGGCAAAAGAAAAAATAGTACTCATAACCGGCGCTTCAAGTGGCATTGGCGAAGCAACCGCAAAAACTCTTGTAAATAATGGTCATAAAGTAATACTTACCGCTAGACGCGAAGATAAGTTAACTGAGTTAGTAGAGTTGCTAGGCTCAAATAATGCAATGGGCGTAGCCGCAGATGCAACCGACTTTACCGCGCTTGAAAACGTAGTTGCTAAAGGCATTGAAAAGTTTGGCCGACTAGATGTAGCCTTTGCTAACGCAGGCATGGGCGTTTCAACCGCTGGCACCGAAAAAGGTGATCCGGATGAGTGGTCAACTATGATCGACATAAACATTAAAGCCCTACTGTGGACTGCTAAATTAACCCTGCCGCATTTACGCCAAAATAAAGGTCACTTTATATTAACCAGCTCTGCCGCTGGCCGTAAGCCAATTGGTGGCTCTATTTACGGTGCAACTAAATGGTTTGCTTATGGCTTTGGACAAAACTTAGCTGAGGAAATGAGTGAGTGGAATGGCCGCTGTACAACCATCGCACCAGGTATGGTAAACACCCCGTTTTTTGATGAAGCTAAACCCGACAAACTCGACCCTCAAGATGTAGCCGACGCCGTATTATTTGCGATTGAGGCAAACCAGCGCAATAGCGTACGCGAAATTTATTTAATGCCGACTAATTAAAGCGTTAGTTGGTTTAGTTTTGGCTGTCAGGTTTAATACAAGTGGTATTAAACCTGGTGGTTGCTTGTCCTAAATATGGGCTGAGAGCTGTTTAAGAGAAAAATTTTGGTCGTTTAAAAGCCCTGTTATATTTTTTAAACTGCACTTGTCGCTCTATTTTAATTTGCGATTTTCTTAGTAATCAAGATGGATTCAGCCAAATTTTCATACTAGTGGATTTACTTGTTAACCGTATTTAATTCTGTAAAAGAAACCTGCGTAAATCTCGCTCTTGTCGCATTACATGTAAAATATAAACCTTATCATTTTCAATTTTATAGAAAATACGACACGGATTAACAATAACTTCTCGGTAGTTTAAGTTATTTAGCTCAGCAGGCCTTTTACCTAATTCTGGATGATTTTCTAACCTTGATACTTTCTCAAATACTTTTTGAACCAATTTTTTAGCCACAATCAGATTACTTAAAGCAATATATTCAGCAACATAATTTAAATCATCGAGAGCTGGAGATGTCCATATTATTTCAGCCATTTACTCATTTTCTCTTTTGCTTCTTGATTAGAGAATAAATGGCCATTTTTAATAGCTTGTTCACCGCGCGCTACACCTTCAAGGATTGCTATTCGTTGTAGCATGAATTCATAATCATCAACATCAACTAGATAAGCAGATGGTTTACCATGTTCTGTAATTAACACAGGCTCTTTTGAAGTATGAAGATCAGCTAATATTTTAGTAGCTTGGCGTTTAAGAGTCGTAACTAGCTCAACTTTCATAAAAAATCCTATCTAGAACTTAAGTAATGTATCACTATAGTATCACAGCAGCCGGAGGTTACAACGACACGACTAAAAATTAGCCTACGATATTTGTCATTTCACAAATCGAAATGTCACTATATTACAACAACTTAACCAAGCTATAAAATAACTAACTGTAAACAGTTAGTTAGCTTCGCCTTACCTTTTCTAAATGTAGCAAAACCCCAAAATGGTGGAGTTCAGTAATATCAGACGTATAGCTGATTAATTATACCCGTTGATTATTAATTAAGTGGTTATATTTAAATACCTGTGTTTAAACTAATAACGCGCTCACCCTTAAACTTGTAACTCGTTATTGCTTATAAAATTAGTTAAAAATCACAATCTACCCCTATTGAATCCTCTGTATTTTTACTTCATATTAAATACTCTTATTTCTCACTTATTATGCTGTTATGTCATTTTTAAAATTTAGCCATGCACTCATTCTCACACTTGCTAGTACCTTACCGCTTATAAGTTATGCTGCGCTTGATAAAAATGAGCGTGAAATAGTAAAACAGGTCGATAAAAACATTCCCCAAGCACTTAAAGAAATAGAGCAAGCCGTAAATATTAATAGCGGTTCGCTTAATATTGAAGGTGTAAAAAAAGTAGGCGCGCTTACAAGCGAGCAACTTAAGGCCATTGGTTTTAAAGTAGAATGGCTGGATGGCAGTGCGTTTAACCGCGCAGGGCATGTATTGGCTACCTTTGAGAGTAAAAACCCCGATGCAATAAAAATACTGATGATCGGCCATCTAGATACAGTCTTTGCCAAACACGATGATTTTACAACCTACAAACAGCTTGATGCCGATACAGCCAGTGGCCCAGGCGTTGCCGATATGAAAGGCGGTAACACGATAATAATTACCGCACTTAAAAGCTTGCAAGCGCTTAACTTACTTGAAAATGTAAGCATAAAAGTAATACTCACTGGCGATGAAGAAAGCAGCGGTCGTCCACTTAGCTTATCTAAACAAGCTATTGTTGATGCAGCAATTTGGGCTGACGTAGCGCTTGGCTATGAAAATGGCGATAACAATATAAAAACTGCTATGGCGGCGCGCCGTGGTTATACCGGTTGGACGCTAAATGTAACGGCAAATGCAGCGCATTCGTCACAAATATTTAGCGAAAGCGTTGGTTATGGCGCTATTTACGAAGCATCGCGTATTTTAAATAGCTTTAGAGAACAACTTGCCACACAACCTAATTTAACTTTTAACCCAGGGCTTATTGTGGGTGGCACAAATGCCGACTACGACAGCGCTAATTCGTCAGCAACTGCGTTTGGTAAAAGTAATGTAATAGCACAAACCGTACATATAGCAGGCGATTTACGCGCACTTTCGCCAAAGCAAGTAGAAAGCGCTAAAAGGGTTATGCTACAAATTGCTAGCAACAGTTTAAATGGCAGTAAAGCAGAGCTTATTTTTGAAGACGGTTACCCGCCAATGGCATTAACTGATGGCAATAAAAAGCTATTAGAATTATACAGCGACGCAAGCCACGACTTAGGCTTCAACAAAGTAGTAGCTGCCAACCCACGCAACGCAGGTGCAGCTGATATTTCGTTTGCCGCAAACCATGTTGATATGGCACTTGATGGCTTGGGCTTAATGGGCAGTGGCGCGCACACTAAAAACGAAACTGCCGATTTAACCAGCCTTGATAAAAACATTAAAAAAACGGCATTACTCATTTATAGATTAGGCCAGTTATAAGCACCTTTAAATTGGTTCTAATCGGTTAGCCGCAACTTGCATTGCAAACTTACGCAGTGCTTTAAGTTGCGGGCTTTCACTTTGCCAATAATGCCAGTACAAGGGAGTATCAATATAATACTCTGGAAATAAGTCAACTAACCCTCCTTTTTGCAGGGAATCACCGAGCTGCAAAGTCGGCAATAAACCATACCCTAGGCCTGCTATCATGGCTTGTTTAAATCCTTCTGATGAGGGATATATATGCATATACTCTGGCGTTGAGCCGTTAATATCGGCTAAGAACTGGTGCTGTAGCTTGTCATATTCACTAAAAACTAAACACGGTACCTGCGCCAATTGCGTAAGCGAAGTGAGGTTATGCTGTTTAATAAAATCAGGACTCGCAATTGCCTTGTAACGTATAGCACCTAATGGGCTCGCTAATCCACCATTTACAGGTTCAGAAGATGAGCTAATACATACCATTACTTCGCCGTCTTTCATTCTTTTATGGGCGATGGATTGATCCTCTGAGATCACTTCAAATCTAAATTTACAATCAGATTCTGTATCTAGTATGGCAAGGGCTTCTGGCAACCATGTAGCTAGTGAGTCAGCATTGGCAGCCAACTTTACACTAAGAGGTGTGTTTAAGCTGGAGTGCTCGTTAAGTGCATCTACGTTTAAAGCAACTTCTAACTGCAGGACTTGTTGTAAATGATTAAGTAAACGCTTTCCAAGAGCGGTTGGCCGCGGTGGCTGCGTTCTAATAATTACAGGCTCTCCAAGTTTGGCTTCGAGTTGATGAATACGCCGACTTACTGCCGATTGCGTAATAAATAGCTTTTTAGAGGCTTTTTCAAATCCGCCTTCACTAATAACCGCCGACAGTGCATTGAGTAGTTGATAATCAATCATGAGTTTTACGCATATAACCCTAAATGTATTCATTGGATTTGTAACAGAATTATCAATACCCTGCAAGGCATTGAATAATTGAGTGGATTTTAAGTATGTCGTTTTTATCGGGTGTGGTGCTGGGGCTAAGTTTAATTATTGCTATTGGCGCGCAAAATATTTGGATTTTAAGCCAATGTATGGCTGGCGCTAATCGGTTTGTTTTAGCCACGGTATGCATTATTTGCGACGCGGCTCTTATTTTAATAGGTGTATTTGCAGCAAATGAATTACAACAATTATTACCGGGCTTACTGCCTTGGTTAACATGGGGCGGTATTGCGATGCTATTGTACTTAGCGTATGGATCTGCAATGCGAGCGATTAAAGGGACTTCAGGTTTAAAGATAAGCCAAGTAGAAAAAGTAAACTGGTGGGGTACTGCCCTTTCGGCCTTTGCAATCAGTTTGCTAAATCCACATGTGTATTTAGATACCGTGTTATTACTTGGCAATATTGGCGCTTTACAACCAAACCCAATGCATTTTGCACTTGGCGCTTGTGTTGGGTCAATAATTTGGTTCAGCACCTTAGTGCTTTTTGCACCTAAACTTAAAAGTATATTAAGTTCATCATTAAGATGGCGAATATTTGATACCACAATTGCAGTTATATTATGTTTTGTGGCGTTTGGGCTTTATAACGTACCTAACCAATAGTAAAAAAGCAGCGACTTTTTACAAGCGCTGCTTTTGTTTTATTCGCTTAGGCTAATGAGTTTTACAGTTAGCCTTAGAATTAATAATTTAAGACATTATTTTAAATAGTAATTCTCTCACTTTTGCTGGTTCAAACGGTTTGTCGCATATGGCATCCACTCCGGCTTGAGAGATGTTTGCTAGGTGGGTTTCATTGGCCTCTGAGCTCACCATTAAAATAGGAATATGTGAGTAGCTATTTGAGCTTCTAACGGCTTCTGTTAGTTCTCGCCCGTCCATTTCTGGCATGTTGTAGTCGGTTACTATTAAGTCAAACGGTTGGTTATTCAAGTGCTCAATAGCTTCTTTACCGTTTTCAGCTTCTATTGGTGCAGGTATTCCCATCCCCGCAAGTACACGTATTATGTGTTTACGCGCAAAGCGGCTGTCGTCTACCACTAAAACTCGCAGCAACGTTACGTCAAAATGATCAAGTTCTACTTCTTCTTCGCTAATTATATCTAAGGTAGCTTTAAGCGCTCGGGTAATGGCTTCGCTCGTAAAGGGTTTAGGTAAAATAGCTAACACGCCCGATTGCCTTAATTGCTCAAGATACTTTTTATTACGCTCGCTCGATACCAACATAAATGCTTGGTGCTCTGTGCGCGGGTTCGACCTAATGTTTTGTAGCAGTGAATCGGCGGTGCCGTCAGCTAAGTACATACTGCTAATAACTAAATCTGGTTGGTAATTTGCAAGTAGGGTTAAAGCTTGGGTTTGTGTAGTGGTGGTTTCTATTTGTTTTACACCACTTTGTATTAATGATTTTATGATCAGTTTTTGCTGCACTTCTGAAGGCTCAACCAATAATATTGATAGATTAGCTATTTCAGTTAAGTCACTAATTTATATTTCTTTATTATTATAATCTTGCTGTTTTTATAAGGAGCTAACACTCGGTTTAAAACTTTAATTACTCTGAATATATTCAAGCGCGGTCATTTTTTTATAACTTACATTTGGATGTAAAATATGTGCTGGGTGTGGATCTACAACTTCTAACGCAATATTGTATTCGCGGGCTATTTCCAGCGCCATTTGGGTAATGTTAACGCTAAACGATGTACCCATAAATACAATTTTATCGGCATTGACCATGCGTTGTTGTGCTTCGCTAATTTTATATAACTCGGTGTAGTATTCATCAAATAATAATACAAACGGTTTAAAAGAGTGATTAAGCACTGGCGCTTGGTTTTGAATATTAAACACCTCAAATAATGAGTTGTTTAAATGAGCCTCATCTACCTCATCCCAAGGGGTAATCACCGTTTCTACGTTTTCGCCTTGCTGATGAAACAGGGTCATTTGATCTAACCTGCCATGAACTGCAATATAGTTTTTATTTCCTGCTTTACCATCAAGCCCATCTATATTTTGCGTTATTAGGTTTTTATCTTTTAGCCAATAATGTACGTCGTTAGGGCCGTGGTTTCTATACGTTGCAAACCTGTGGTAATACCAAGCTAAAAACTCTTTAGGGGCGTTTTGATACATAGCGCGTGTGGCCATTTGCATTGGTGTATAATTTTTACTACCAATAGTCCAGTAACCATCTTCACCTCTAAAGGTAGGAATACCGCTGGCTGCGCTAACGCCCGCGCCTGTAATATATAACGTATTAATTGCTAACCTCTGCACTTACTATTTGAATCCAAGTTATGTAACATAAAATACTTAACTTACCTAACTGGCCTGCTTTTTTATTATTTGAGCGTTTAATTTTAAGTTGGGTAATCTATGCTATTGGCACTCATTCTTTTGATTTTATACATGGCTTGATCTGCGTGTTTTATTAATTGATGGTCTGTTTCTCCGTGGGTGGGGTAATTTGCAATTCCAATACTCGGAGATACATTTAATGATAGATCATCTACTTCAAATGGCTGTTGGAACTGCCCAATTATTTTTCTTTTAATAGCCGTGGTATCGCCAGCGCTACTTAAGCCCTCTAGCACAATCAAAAACTCATCTCCGCCTAAGCGCCCTACTGTATCGTATTCTCTTACTACGCTTAAAAGCCGCTGTGCTATGTGTTGCAGTAACTTATCACCCATAAGGTGGCCATACGTATCATTAATAGCTTTAAAGCCATTTATATCAATAAATAATATCGAAAATAGTGTGTTTTCTCTTTCTGCTTTTACTATTGCAGTCTGTAACCTGTCCATTAGTAATGAGCGATTTGGTAAACCTGTAAGTCCATCATGGCCAGCCATATAATAAAGCTGCTCTTCCATTTTTTTTCGCTCAGTAATATCGTGAGCAACTGCAATTCTTACTTGGTGATCTGATGACCAGCACACTGACCACAAAATATGTATTATTTGACCGTCTTTACGAACCCAGCGGTTTTCGAACCGTGAATGAGTTGTTTCGCCCGACAAAAGTGAAGCAACGGCATTATAAGTTTTATTATGATCGCCTTTATAAACGTAATCAATCATAGGCTTGCCTACTACTTCGGCAGCTTTATAACCAAATATTTGTTCAAACGCGGCACTTACAAATACAAACTTACCTACTTTATCTACCACGCACACAGCATCAAGCATTAAATCAAGCACATCTTCTAGTTCTATTAACTCATTTTTTGTCATACTATGTTTGCCTCTAAAGCAAGGTGAAGCTAGTTAAGTATTCAATATATTAACGTTAAAATATACTTGTAAAAATAGCAATAAATTGCTTTTGTAATCATGATTTTTTGTAGCGAATGTAAAGTATTACTCATTGGTAGTTAAACTAAAACCCTCATTGCTGCAAAATAACGGAGTAATTATTATAACCAACGTGGTACTAATTCTTTATATTTTTTATATTGGGTGTTAAATATGCTCACTAAATGCTGCTCTTCAATCAACACCTGACGATATAACGCAGTAAGCCCAACCAGTAAACACACTAAGCTAAACACACTCGGCAATGCTAAAAAAAAGCCTAACTGCGCCGCAGCAACGCCTAAATACATAGGATTACGAGAATACGCATAAAAGCCGTTTACTTTTAGCTCATAGGGCCCTTGTGGGTCTATTCCTGAACGCCAAAGTGATGCCATATTAAAATGCACCACCATAGTTAATATAAAACCAACAGTTAATAAAGCATTACCTAGCATTACGCCTGGCCATGTATTTAACGGCACAAAAATTCCGAGGTAGTTATCGGTTGCAGGTATAAATACTCTTACAACACACACCAACCAAATAGCAGCTCTAAAAAAACGAAAAACGAAGTGATTCCACCAATTAGCGCAATATTTTGTCCCTGTAAAAATCACTCCCGATGGTGTATTGCTGTTTTTATAGAGTATTCTAACGGTGTAGAACCCCGCTACAAAGGTATAAAAAACGGCTAAATAAATGCGGGTAAATTCGATTAAGGACGCAGAGTCATTAATTAAAGGCTGATAGGTTATCAATATTAGTTACTCGCGGTGATTACTCAATTTTAATTATAAATTCATCATAGTATTCATACCGTTAAGAAACAAGGTAAACACAAATAATAAGCCAACTTTATGTTTAAGCCGGCTTATTAAAAGTTGCTTTAGGGGGCAGTTTAAAAGCTGTAGTTAAACCCAGCGTAATAACGCCTGCCCGAGTAGCTTGAGTTTAGTAACCGTGCGTCACTATCGTTACCTAAACGGGTAACCGACTCTGACTTGGTTAAGTTTATAATTGCTGCGGTAAAACTGAGGCCTTCGTATAAGTTAATTGAGGCATTAACATCAACTTGATCGTATGGGTCTTGGTACACGTTTAAGCCACTATTTAAGCCCAGTACCGTTTCGCCGCGCTTATTATATGAGGCACGTATGTTAAAATCATCACCCTCAAAATAAACCGAAGTATTATATTGATACTTAGCACTACCGATCAGTGGCGATTGTCCAAATGCTTCGCCATCTACGGTTACTTCTGCTTTATTGGTTTTGTTATAGGTGTAGTTAGCGTAAAAACCAAAGCCGCTATCAAAGGCATGTTGCAAAAACACCTCGGCTCCTTTAGATACCGCGTTAGTGCCATTACCTACTGTGCTGTAAGGAGTAATATTTATATTACCCGCCTCTACAATACCGTCTTTACCAGCAAAGTTTTGTTGGGCGTTAATTACCACTGGCACTACAAAGTTATCAACTTTTTTATGAAACAGCGCTAAGCCAATTGCTGAGCCTTCTGCGTAATAATATTCGACAGATAAATCCGCTTGTACCGATATAAACGATTTTAAGTTTTTATTACCGCCACTGCCACTAAAGCCAGGTTGCTCGTTAAAATCGGCTCTGTCTTGTGCCCACTCGTCTGAAATATAACTAATGCGTTGCTGCGCGCCTAAATCAGCATAATCGGGGCGCGACATTACTTTAGCAACCGCGCCACGAATAACTAAGTCATCTGTGGCATCCCAGGCAATGTTAAAGCTAGGCAGTACTTGGGTGTCGGTGTTTTGTTGCACTACAAGTTGGTAATCCTCGACTGAGCGATCATCACCGGTAACAGGCTCCCCTGTTTCATCATTGGTATGATCTAAAAAGTAGGTATATAAATCGGTAGAAGCACTCATAGTTTTGCTGCGTACAACCCGTACCCCTAAATTACCTCTAACTTGATTAAATTCAAAGTCACCTTGCAGATAAAAAGCCGCTATTTTTTCTTCTATATCGTATACAAAGTTGTCTTCCATACGGGTGTAAGGCACGTAGTTACTGGTAATCATATCGCGGTATTTATCCCAATCAATACTGGGCATTTGGTTTATATTAAAGCCCCCTGCAATATTGCCTTGGTTAATAAAAACATCTTGTGCTGCCGGCATACCGTTATTCCACTGGTAACTATCAAAGCGGGTTATGCCGCCCTCTTTGGCTTCCCCGGCGGCAATATCAAAACGAGGATCTAAAAAGAAGGTATTACCGGTTTCGCGGTGCAATGTGGCTTCGCGGTATTTTACGCCGGTTTTAATGGCTGTTAAAAAACCCCAATCGGTGTAAAAATCTAGATCGCCTTGGTAGTAACTTTCTTCAAGCTCGCTGCGTACAAAGCTTGAGTTTGATGAACCCGGATCGCGCCCACCGCCTACGCCACTGAGTAAATTAGCCAGTGTATTTGGGTCTATATTGAGGGTTACATCGTTTTTACCAAGTTGCCAACCAGCATTTTGCGCTGCGTTTTCAATGGTTGTTGGGTTTTCGCTGGCATTTGAGCTTTTATAGGCGGCCTCCCAACTTTCTTCTGGGCCGCCTTTTGAGCGAGTATTGCCCGCAACAAAGCGCGCTTTAAAATCATCACCTTCGTAAGTTAAATTAAAATCGAAGGTATCTGAACTCGACTCCTCACGAACATAACTGCCACGCATCCACGGAAACTGCATGTCACCTTGTGCGCCACTCGCTGTAGCATCAAACTGCATACCATTAACAATCGTGCCCGATTCATCCAAGTTCACATCGGTTAGGTAATCGGGATTTAACGACCACTCTGGCATATCAATAACCGACTCAGTTCTGTTTTGCCCCAGCGTAAAGCCAAAATAGTTTAATCCTATTTCTACACGATTGGTTGGACGCCACTGCGTACTAAACTGTATGCCTTCACGTTCACGTTTTTCATTAAGTACCGAGCCGCGCACGACTTGTGGAAACCACACGCCATCATAATTATTACCATTGGTATCGGTAATTGTATCCCAGCTATTATTGTTATTTACCGCATTACCATTTACATCTACCGGTTGGCCATCACCTGTGTAGCGCCACACATTGGCATCGGTGCCACCAGAGAGGGTACGGTTGGTGCGCTCTTGGCGAGTATACCCTACTAAAAAACCAAGCGTTTCTGCATCGTTTTTCCAAGAATATAAACCGGTTAGTTGTGGCTCACTGTTTTGCGTTACATCACTGTAAGTACCTTCAACATTGAGTACTCCAGAGTTTGCCTCCATGCTAAGCGGCTTACGGCTATGCATTAATACTGTGCCGCCTACACCACCTTCATCTAAACGCGCTTCGGGCGATTTATATACCTCAACACTGGCTATCATGGCTGAAGGGAGTAGCGTGTAATCAAACGAACGCGAAGGCTCGCCTGGTGACGAGGCAATAAAATTACCGTTAAGCTGAGTAAAAGTAAGCTCAGACGACAAACCACGAATACTTACCGATGCGCCTTCGCCGCCATCACGCTCAATCATTACCCCTGGTATACGTTGCAATGAGTCGGCTACGTTTTTATCTGGAAACTTACCAATATCTTCTGCGGTTATAGCATCAACAACTGAGCTAGACATGCGTTTAATGTCGAGGTTTTCGGCCATACTGGAGCGAATCCCTCGTACTTCTATTACTTCTATACCGGCATTATTTTTAACAGGTATGGCTGGTTGCGCCGCATACGCGCTACCTATGGCAGATAAAACAGATAAACACAGCGCTGATTTTATAAATGTTAATGCTGGTAGTGAAAAGGGGCGATTATTGCAAGTACTCATGACAGTGTGCGGTTCCGTTTTATGCGCTTTTGATACTTAGCGGCAGCGCTATCAATAAAGGTCAATAGCGGGTCAAAAATTGCTGCTAAGTCTACAGCGCCAAACTTAATGGCCGATTAATAAAGTCTATAACTTACTGAATAGCTTATGTAAATAACAAAGTGTAACAATGTTTAACGTTATTTATAAAAAAGCCGGTAAAACTTTTACCGGCTTGACGTTGCACACTATGTACTTGGTTGGTTGTTTACTTGGTTGGCTTACTTGGCAGTGGGCCGAGGATCTCAGTCATTAATGGCGCAGGCGGTAACCCCATTTGCATTTTTACCGCACCATTAGCATCGTGATAAAAAGTAGCGGGGGTGGCTCTGGCACCAACCCCCATCATTATTAGATGGTTTTTCATTAATTGCGCATTTATGTGCTCAGGTGGATTTTTTAGCGGCTGTAATGTACGCGCTAAATTATCGTTTTCAAACTTTTTTAACACTTCTTTAGGGTTGCTTGCACTCATAATAGCCGCCGCTTTGCCTAAGCTGTCGGCTTTTAAAATACCCACTAAAATATGGCGTATTTGTACCTCACCCGCATCCACCCAAGGACGCGCATTTTGCCAAAACTGTCTGCAGTAAGGGCAGTTTGGATCAGTGAAGGTATAAACTACTCGCTTTGCCGAGGCTGAACCATCAACTATCCAATGGCTACTCTCTAATGTTTGCCAGTCTTTTTGCGCTTTAGGGCCTGTAGCGTAGTCGTTTGCCGCTTGCTCTCCTATATTATTACCATTGGCGTCAAGCATAGGCCCGGTAAATAAATATTGCTCGTCGGCGGTGATATATAAAGTAATAACTTGGCCTTTAAAGTCGGCAACATAGCCTTTCATGTTGGCAGGCGCTGCAAACTCGCTGACTATTTCGCCGCCTTGCTCAGTAACTAACTTAAGGGGTGCTGGCAGTGCTTTTTGTTGAGCCAATATGGGCGAGGTAAACGCAAGTAATGGCAATAAATAAATTAACTTCATGAGGCATCCTTATTGTGCAGACTGTTGATTTATAGCTTGCATGTAATAACGCAAACTCGCGTGTGAGAGCTCTCCCATGTGACTGGTTACTAATTTGCCATCACTGCTATAAAAAAGCGTGGTTGGTAGCCCAGCAGCTCCGGATTCACGACTTACATTACTGTTTTGATCAAAAAACACATTGCGTAAGTCGAGCTGCTCAGCATTAATAAATTTTTGTACCGTAAATAAATCCTCTCCTTGGTTAACAAAAACAAAAGCTATATTAGGATTGTTTTTTTGCGCAGCCTGTAATACCGGCATTTCTTTACGGCACGGTGGGCACCACGACGCCCAAAAGTTAATAACGACAGGTTTGCCTTTAAATGACTGTAAATCAACCTCTTTACCACGCAGGTTATATACCGCAGATTGTGGCAGCTCAACCCCAGTTTTATAAATAGAGGCAGCAAAGGTAGGCACCATAATGGTCAACAACGCGACAATAGCCGCTATGAAATAGGTTTTCAGCACTGCTTTTTTGCCTCGCGCATACAGCGCCAACACAAGCGCACCCGCCACCCAGCCATAAGAAGGTATAAAGCCGCCATCACTTATATTAATAAGTTGCCACCAGTTTTCTTGATACGCATCCCACATAATCAAAACAAACATTAATCGCGCAACAATAAAGCCCACTACAAATGCTTTAAATACCGTGTCTAAAATTGCTTTTTGCTGTGGTTGCTTACGGGTTTGTAAATAGGTAAGCAACCAAAATATGCCTAAGCCTAATAAAATAATAAGCTGCGAAATGGCAATAACAAACGGCCCGAGTGAAATACTTAACATAGCTATAAATCTTCTTTAAATACGGTTAGCCGCTATAGTATACAAAGCGTTAATTAAGCCAATATTAAGAGCAAAAATTAATAGTAAATAAGCACATAGCCGTTACTTCACCAATGGAAACAGGTATTCTAGCTAGGGTATTTTAAACAGGGTAGCGAGTATGTTTGTATTGTTAGTGGAAGATGATGACGTAATAGCCGACGCTATTTGTACTTACTTAACCCACCAAGGGCTAGCCGTTGAGCACGTTAGTACACTAAGCGCAGCCACTACTTATATGCAATCGAGCAATTTTGATTTATGCATTCTTGATTTAAACCTACCCGATGGTAATGGCATTAACTGGTTAAGCTGGCTGCGTGACAATCGTTTTTCGCTACCCGTGCTTATTCTTACCGCGAGCAATACCATAGATGACAAAGTTATTGGATTAAAAAAAGGCGCCGACGACTACCTGGTAAAACCTTTTGATTTAAGAGAGTTATTAGCGCGGCTATTAAGCTTAAAGCGCCGCGCAAGCGATAGGCTCAGCAATACAGTTACTCACGGCGCACTGCAATACGATTTAGAGCAACATAAAGCATTGCTCAATGGCACGCTTGTTTGCTTGTCACGTAACGAGGACTTATTACTGCAAACCTTTTTAAATAGTCCGCAACAAATTTTAACCCAAAGCCAGTTAAAAAATGTACTTTATGGCGTGTGCGATGATGTAGCGAGTAACGCACTTAACGTACATATTTTTAATTTACGTAAAAAACTAGGCGCACCGGCAATAGAAACCATACGTGGCCTAGGCTTTAGATTAGGCACAATAGAGGTGAGCCACTAATGAGCTTGCGGTTACGGTTAACGGTATTGGTTGCAGCGGTATTTTTAGGCTTTTGGCTTATCGCCAGTGTGTGGATGATATCGGGGTTAAACAATAAGTTAGAGGTTAACTTTGATCAGCGCCTGCGCTCAACCGCTTTTATGTTAGGTAACATTTTAGCCCACGTACCCAAAGATGCGCTCAGTAAAAGCCTCCCTGATATTATAAATGCCAGTGGGGTAAACACTGAAAAAGGTCTAACCTGTCAAATTAGCTCCCTGCAAGGCAGTATAATTGCCAGCAGTAACAGCCAATCGTTTCCCAATCAGCCTAGCTTAAACCAAGGTTTTAGTTATTTAAGCTCTGGACAAGCGCAGTGGCGTACATTCACCTTAATTACTGCGCAATATAAAATTACCATTGCCGATAAAGTGGCCGAGCGCGATGTGCTCTATCACGACTTGCTCATTAGCATACTCATTCCACCGGCGTTAGCTATTTTTGTTGCCCTAATATTACTTTGGTTTGCAATTGGCACAGGAATACGGCCAATAAAGTTATTAATACACGCGCTTGAAAAACGCGGCAGTCACGACTTAGAACCGATACAGTTAAACCAGCCTTTAAAAGAACTGCAACCGCTTATAACTAGCCAAAATGCCTTAATGGCCCGCTTAGCAAAAGGGATCAGCCGCGAAAAACACTTTACCAGTAATGCCGCGCATGAGCTAAGAACCCCACTAGCCGGCATTTTAGCGCAAATACAATTAGCTGAGCTTACGCAAGATGCCACCCAGCAAAAAGCACTAGGGCAAGCTAAAAAAAGTGCGCATAGATTAAATACTATTTTAGACAATCTACTGGTGTTAGCCCATGTAGATGCCGACACGCCGCTAAACATTACAGAGCCTTGGGAACTTGAGTCGTTAATTACTACTGTGGCAACAGAATCAAACAACAATAGCGCCCGCTTAACCTATAATATAACAGCAAGCCAGCCAGTGTACTGTATTCCCAGTGCCATGCTCACTATAGTGTGTCGTAATTTACTTGATAACGCATTTAAGTACAGCAAAGCGAATACACCAGTCATTTTAGCCGCTAATTTAACAGCCACAGCACTAAAAATAACCATTAGTAACCACGCCTATATTAACCAAGCTGACTTAGCTAATATGGCAACTCGTTTTTGGCGTAAAGGCGCAGCAAACGGCGCTGGGCTTGGCCTATCAATTGTGGCCAGCATCGCCGAAAAGTACCAAGGTTCAGTTGCTTTTACAAATGACGAAGACAGATTTATAGTGAGTTTTAATCTGCCAATTAAAAATGTCAACCCTCAATAAGTTAGCTTCAAATTACCTAACAACTACTAGTTAACCTTACGTACTTATCGGCAAGCTCATCAATAGTTTCACTATGGGTTGGGTCTGGCTTAATACAATCAATTGGGCAGACACTTACGCAAGTAGGCTTATCATAATGACCTACGCATTCAGTGCATTTACTGGGATCTATTTGATATATTTTAGCCCCCATATAAATAGCCTCATTTGGGCACTCTGGATCGCACATATCGCAGTTAATGCATTTGTTATTTATGAGTAGAGCCACTTATAAGCCTTTCTAATTAAAATCATTACAAAACATACAGATAGAGTTAATCCAAATATTTTTTGACTACTTTCAATACAAGTCCAATTCAATTAAAAACCTTTATTTTTCATTAAATCGTAGCACATATTCCTAACACACCGTTTTATTTTGGGGTGTAAATTACAGCCGCGAATTATGCCTATTTCTCTCTATTTCTTTGTTGATCTTAATCAATAAAAATAGCCGTAAGGCCTTTATTTATATAGGTTACAACAAAGTGAAAAACTCTTTATCAACACTTACCAAGGCTCAGTACACTAAGGCAAAAATAGAATGGAATCAGCTCAAACCGCCGTTTTCTATGCAGCACATAAATCGGTGTGCTACGCTGGCTCAAAATATCATATTTTTTGAAGAAAAAAGCATTGGAAAACAAGGCCTTAAATCTAGTCGGACTAAAAAATTATCGAAATACGAAGCACAACACCATATTCGACTAATTTTCACCAAGTCTGGTACAGCCATTTTCTATTCTAATTTCCCTAAACCATCTGGCATAGCCAATACCAAATTAGGTGAAGTACCTGAATTAACGATAGCAAAAGCGCGTAAGCTTACTGAACAAAGCTTAATAGAGCGCCATAACACCGCACCTACCAAATTTGCAGCTTCATCGCTCAGAACATATCAATGCAGAATAAAAAAGCTCAGGCATCATCTCCCGGCTTAAGCGAGCGTTCCAATCTCTTTCAGCTGGAGAGTTAGAAAAAGTTATTGATAACATCAATAAGGCAGAATCCAATAACCCAGCAGCTGATATTGACGACTTTTATGTATCTGACCGTGTAGAGAGCCCCTAACTAAATATACATATCATGATCTAACTATAAGGGTATTAATTATCTAAGACGCCCGCTTTCATATATAGGCGTAACCCAGTATTTTAATGATGTGTGTTGGCATACAGGGCTTAATGCTGTTTTGATAATTTGTAGCTGCGCTAATAATATATGCACCTCAAACTGATAAAAGCTGCGATGCCCTTCTACTTGCTCAGCAATATCAAATTCACTGTGCTCCTTGCTGTAGCCTTCAATGTTTTTTAAGTTAAAGCCGGTAATGCAGTCTATGCCAATTAATATATCAACCACTTCATCTTTTATGTTTGTGGGTACATTTAGGGTAAAAAGTAACTGTTCAGCCATGTTTTTTCTCCAACCAACCATAAAAGATAGGCAGTAAATAAAGTGTTGTAATTGTTGAGGTAATTAACCCGCCAACAACCACAATCGCCAATGGCTTTTGAATCTCAGCGCCAGGGCCGGTAGCGAATACCAGTGGCAGTAAACCAAACATTGCGGTTGTGGCTGTCATTAACACTGGGCGAAGGCGTCTGCTTGCGCCATCTAAAATGCGCTGCATTACATTGGCAGAAAACATTTTCATTTGCTCTAAGTGGCTGATCATCACAATACCATTGAGTACCGCTACGCCAAGTAAAGCAACAAAACCAACCGATGCAGGCACCGAGAGGTATTCGTTACTAATAAACAGGGCAATCACTCCCCCCATTAACGCAAACGGAATATTAGCAATTATCAGCGTTGATTTAGATAACGATTTAAACGTGGTAAATAAAATAATGAAAATCAGTATTAATGCCACCGGAATAAGCACCAGCAAGTTTTGTGTTGCACGTTGCTGGCTTTCAAATTCGCCACCAAACGACAAGGTAAAACCACTGGGTAATTTTATGCTGCTATTAATTTTAGCTTCCAGTTCATTCACATAACTAACCACATCGCGGTTATCCACATTAACGCTTACAGAAGCAAAGCGTTTTGCTTTTTCTCGCTCTATTAACAATGGCCCCGTTTTAAAGCTAATATTAGCCACCTCTTCAAGTGGTAGTAGGCTGTTGTCGGGCATTAAAATTAGCTTTTGCTTTAATGCGCTCATTGACGATAACTCAAAGTGTGCTGCGCTTTCGCTTTTTTGTGCATTAAACACAATTGGGATCACGCGGTTTCCTTCTTGAAGTGCCGATACCTGCAAGCCTTCTAATTGCGACTTTAAATAATCGCTTAATCCTTCGGTGGTTAAACCAAACTGACTAGCAACCCCAGGAATAAGTTTAATATTTACGTATTTACCCCCTTCAATAAGCGCCATTTGCACATCACTTGCGCCGTCAATATTAGTGGCAAGTGCAGTGATTTTTTCAGCTAATGAGGCAAGTGTCGCAATATCATTACCAAATACTTTAATCGAAATATCACCGGTACCACCGGTGAGCATTTCTGATACCCGCATTTGTATTGGCTGAGTAAAGCCAATATTTACCCCTGGAAATTGCGTAAGTGTTTGTCGAATATCCTCGATTAGCAGCGCTTTGGAGTCAAAACGCCACGTATCTTTTGGTGCTAATTCCATAAACACATCGGTTTCGTTTAACCCCATAGGATCAAGCCCGAGTTCATCGGAGCCGGTACGGGCAACAATTTGTACGATTTCTGGGGTGTTTTTTAGCAGTGTGGCTTCAATTTGTTTATCGATATCCAGCGAGGCTTGCAAGGAAATACTCGGCGATTTTTCCAGTTGCACAATAATGTCGCCTTCATCTAAAACGGGCATAAAGCTTTTGCCAAGCCCCTGAAATAACACCCCACTGAGCACTAAAACAGCGACTGATATAACACTAATAGCCACCGGCTTTTTAATTGCTTGGGCAAGTGTTTTAGTATAAAAGCCTTGTAATAGCGTCACCATTTTAGGTTGGGTTACGGGTTCATTTTTTAATAACAACGAGGCTAAAATTGGAATAACCGTTAACGACAACAACAGCGCACTTAGCATGGCAAACACGATAGTTAACGCCACTGGGGTAAATAACTTGCCTTCTAGCCCTGTTAACATTAATAGCGGTGAAAACACGATAATTATAATGATTGTGCCTGAAAACACTGGCGTCGCGACTTCTTTACATGCGCGATAAATAACATGCAGCCGAGGGAGGTGCTGATTATTAGCCAGCCGATTTACTATGTTTTCAACAATAACTACCGATGAGTCCACCAGCATACCAATGGCAATCACTAAGCCACCTAAACTCATTAAATTAGCCGATAAATCAAACTGATTCATCATTATAAACGTCAGCAATGCCGACATAGGTAAAGACAAAGATACCACCAATGAAGAGCGAATATCGCCTAAAAACAAGGCTAGTAGCACTATCACTAAAATGATAGCTTGGCCTAATGCGCTGGTAATGGTGCTAATTGCGGTATTTATTAAGTTAGAGCGGTCGTAAAACACATTAATTTTTGTGCCTTGCGGTAATGAAGCTTCAATGGTGCGAAGTTTATCTTTTACATCTTCAACAACTTGCGCTGTATTACTATTTTTAAGCGCAATTATAAGCCCTTGTACCGCCTCTTCACTGTTTTTAGTGACTGCGCCATAACGGGTTAAACTGCCAACGTGTACCGTGGCAATATCACTTAACCGAATAACCTTATTTTGAGTGGACTTAATCACAGTATTTTCAATGGCGGTTATATCGGTGTATTTGCCCTCAGTGCGCAAAATAAAAGTGTCGTTGCCTTTTTCTAAGCGCCCTATGCCACCGTTTTGATTCGTTTGCGTGATTGCTAACTTCATTTCATCAAAGCTAACTTGATGCTGTTGCATCAATAAGGTGTTGGGAAGTATTTCATAGGTTTTTGAAAAGCCGCCAAGACTATTCACATCTGCAACGCCGGTTACAGTGCGCAGCAATGGACGAATTTGCCAATCTAAAAGCTCTCTTTTTTCAATCAGCGATAAGTGAGTACTTTCTATAGTAAACATGAACACCTCGCTCAAAGGCGTGCTCATTGGCGCCATGCCGCCACTAATATTACTGGGCAAGGTGGGCAAAATATTTAATAAACGCTCATTAACTTGCTGACGGGCCCAATAAATGTCGGTGCCCTCTTTAAAGTCAATGGTAATATCCGTAATAGAATATTTAGTAGTAGAGCGCAGCATTTGCTGTGACGGAATACCCAGTAATTCGGTTTCAATCACCCGTGTTACTTGCGATTCTATTTCAAGGGCGTTCATGCCGGGTAATTTGTAAACTATTTTAACTTGGGTGGGCGATATTTCTGGAAAAGCATCCACCGGAATACTTAACCAAGATTTAGCGCCAATGGCCATAGCAACAATAACAAAAATACTAACAAACAAACGCTGAGTAAGTGAAAACTTAATAAGCTGGTTTAACATTTACTCTCCCCCTAAGTGAAGCAACATACCTTGTAGCGCACTTACCGAGCTTATTAGTATCTTCTGATCATCTAGGTTTTTATTGGCAGTAAACACGTAGTCTTTGCCTTGTGTACCTTTGAGCTCAATCGGCAGTAACTCAAGGTTATCGCCAGATTTTAAAGCAATGTAATTAACATCTTCAAATTCAAACACCGCTGACTTTGCTATTTTAAAGCCTGTTAATTTATTTACCGGTGTGACTTTGATGGTTTGCCCCAGTGTCAGCTGGCACTCATTCGAGCTTAGCGACGCCCATACTATTTGATGGTATTTATCTACAATACTGTCATAGCTCTCAATATTTAAGCTGCAATTTTGTGACAGCTTAAAATGCGCTAACGTGTTGGTAAAACTAAGGGGGACATTAATCTTAACGCGAATACTACTTGCATCGATAATATCAAACGCGGTGTCACCCATCACACGGTTTCCCGACTCATTAGTGAGTTTTAAAATGCCCGTTTTTGGACTCACTAAGGTCACGTTTTCATTATCATCAATGTTTAAAAATGCCATTTGATGTTGCATATGTTCAAAATTTAGCTTGGCTTCAAAATAGCTTTTAGTAATTTCAACCCATTCAGAGCTTCTTATTATTTTGTTTTTTAAGTGCTGTTGGTTTATGTCGTAATGGCTTTTAGTAATAGCGAGCATGTCTTTTGCTGATTGATAGGCATCTAAAAAATGGTGTACATCGCTGCCCTCAACGCTTGCGATAGTGGCGCCCTTTTCTACCATGCTGCCGTTAGGGTATAAGTAACGAACCTGCTGTACATCAAACGCAAACAGCACCGTGTAATTGACCCCGGGTTTGAAATTGACTTCACCAATTAAACTTTGCCCGTTAATAAACTCTGTTTTTTGAATTGGCGCAAATTCGACATCAAAACCACTGAGTGAAGAAAGCTCTACAGGTGCTAAATTTTGTGAAGCATGCACAGGGATAAGTGTTAATAAAGCCACCATAAAGAATAAAAATAACGTATATTGAATACGTAAAAAGTGAAGAATTTTTGTTGTAAAATTTAACAGCATTGCGTTTGTTCACATTTGATTAATTTCATAGAATGAACCATGACTTTTTTAGACTGTTAAATCATCAGGCAAACGCCGTACGTACCCAAAAAAAGCGTGACTCACGGTATGGGACATATGTCCATTGTATTTATAAATAATTGATAATAGAGGATTTAATGAAAGACAAGTTAATCGCAGCCACCTTGTTAATAATAATGGTGCTAAACTTTTTTGATGTGATAATAGATTTGAAACTAGGAGTACCACTGTGGCATATTTTTTCTGAGAGCTTAATCGTTGCCATTTCCGCAGCCGGTGCTATTTACTTATTTAGAGATATTCGTTCGAGTACCGCCAATATCAATGTGCTGAAACAAAAATTAGCTCATTCAAAAAAAGAACTTAAAAACATATCACAAACAATGATGGATGCGCGCCATGAATACAGTGGCGTTATTCAAACCCAGTTTTCACAGTGGGCATTGACACGCAGTGAGCAAGAAGTCGCCATGTTGTTACTTAAAGGCCTAAGCTTTAAAGAAATAAGCGCGCTAAGAAGCACAAAAGAAAAAACCGTCCGTCAACAAGCTTCCGATATTTACAGCAAAGCCGATGTAGAAGGCCGACACGAGTTTGCTGCATGGTTTTTAGAAGATTTTATGCAACAAAACCATTATCAACCAAAAAGTACAGCTATAAATTAATCTAAAAAAGCCTTGACATGCTAGAGTCGGCATTTCGAGTCCACTCGGTCATCCAACCAAAAGTAATAGAATCACTTATAAATAGAAGCAGGCTCTACTCTTAATCTGTATTGTAGTGGTTAGGCGCTTTTTTCATTTAAATTAAATTTCTTAAGTTTTCTTTAAGTTTCACTCGTTAAGTTTAAACCCTGAAATATAAACAGGTTTAAATGAGCGAGCTTATGCAATTAGCCCACACTTCTACATCATTAGGTTTAACACAAAATAACAGTCAGTTTATTAGTGCTCGTATTGATGATGTGCATCGAAAAAATCTCGAAAACACAGTGAAAGAAGGTTTTTTAGTTGCGTATAACGCTAAGCTTACTTCTTTTATGCCACTACTTTGCCAATATGTTACCAAGCAAGGAAAGTGCACGTTAGGGCTAAGGCAAGCAACTTCGCCATTGTTTATTGAGCAATATTTAGCATCACCCGTTGAAGATTTTTTAGATGAGAGCATTTCTCGCAATAAAATTTTTGAACTTGGTAATCTCTGCTCTACAAATCGAAGAGCAACTCTTGCACATTTTATTATTGTTAACGAAGCTCTGCAAAGTGTGGGGGCAAAACATTTAGTGTTTTGTGCAACCAACAAAGTGCGTGCTTTATTGCGCTTACTTGGTGTTACGTGTACTGAAATTGCACTTGCGAGCAGTTTTGTAGTTGAGAACCCATTAAAGTGGGGCAGCTATTACGCCAACCAACCAACAGTATGCATTGTGAGCCTAGAGCAAGCTCACCAACAAGTATTAAATACCCCAATGCTTTATAGTTTGATGCAGCAAAACCACTGCAATATCAATTCTTTGGTAAATGCATTGGTGAATGTATGAATTACTATAATACTCATTCAGTATCGCCATTAATTATTGCCCATAATAAAGATCAAACACGTGAAATTAACGGCGATGAGTTTAACCAGCAAATACAAAAAGTAGTAAAAATACTACAAGGCTTTAGCGGCAAAGGTATCGCTTATAAGCTTGATAATACACCCGCTTGGCTTGTTATTGATGCTGCTACAGCGGTTTCTAATAAAGTGGCTGTGCCAATTGCTCACTTTTTCAGTGAACAACAAACTCAATATGTATTAGTGCAATGCGGCGCTAATTTATTTATTAGCGACACGCTAAACCATTTACTTGAGGAGCCTGTTGCCTCTATTACTGTGTTTGAACTTTACACGTTATATATTTACGAAATAGTTGTGGCTAAACCGAACAGTTACTTTCCTGAAACTCAAAAAGTAACATTTACATCAGGCTCAACTGGGCAGCCAAAGGGCGTGTGTTTATCTGCAAAGAGCCAAATGCAGGTAGCTCAATCTCTTTGCGATAAAATTAATATTAAAAAGCCTGTTCATTTATGTTTATTGCCACTAGCTGTATTGCTTGAAAATATAGCTGGTGTGTATGCCCCTTTAAAAAGTGGCGGTACAGTACACTTAATACCATTAAATGAATTAGGCTTTGTTGGAACTGCATTAAAACAGCCCGCACAGCTTATTGCTGCTATTGATAAAGTTAAGCCAAATACGCTTATTTTAGTACCTGAACTATTAGCATGCTTAGTTACTTTTGCTGAGCAAGGTTGGCAACCGCCTAGTTCGTTGCAGTTTATTGCAGTGGGTGGAGCGCTTGTCAGCGAAATGCTAATAGTTAAAGCGCGTAGCTTAAACTTACCGGTGTATCAAGGTTATGGGCTGTCTGAGGCGGCATCTGTAGTGAGTTTAAATACCCCCACAAACGATAACCGCCAAAGTGCAGGCTCTGTGTTACCTCATATTCAAACCAAAATTGAAAATGGCCAGCTTTTTATAAAAGGCGATTTGTTTTTAGGCTACTTAAACCATCAACCTCACAACAAAAAACAGTGGTATGGAACCGGTGATCTAGTCGAGCAGCATCAAAATACCTTATTTATTAAAGGCCGATTAAAAAACCTAATTATTACCAGCATGGGGCGCAACATCAGTGCCGAGTGGCCTGAATCACTATTACTCAGTCAAAGCGGTATTTTACAAGCGGTTGTGTTTGGTGAGGGGCGACCTTTTCTGAGTGCCATTATTTACGCCGATACAAAGCTAAGTAACCCAGTGTTAGCTCAATACATTAACGCAATTAATAAACAACTACCCGACTATGCTCGAATTCAAAAGTGGCATCGTTTAGCTGCCCCATTAAGTGTGCAACAAGGATTATTAACAACAAATAATCGCCCAAAACGAGATGCCATAAGTAAGCAGTACCATGATGTGTTTGAGCAATTTTACCGACTTGGAGAAGTAATTAATGAGTGATTTTTTTAACACCCTTAAAGAGCAAACTAAACAAGAGCAAAATTACCTGCTTGCAGCGCCGATTATCCAGCGTGTTTTTAAAGGCGAAGCATCACTTGAAGAATATGCCTCGTTTTTAGTGCAAGCGTATCACCATGTTAAGCACACTGTGCCTTTAATGATGTCGGTTGGTGCACGATTAACCGACGAACAAGAGTGGCTGCGCGAAGCCGTCGCAGAATACATTGAAGAAGAGATAGGTCATCAAGAATGGGTACTTAATGATATTGCAGCCTGTGGTTTTGACAAAGAAACAGTACGGTGTAGTCAGCCGCAATTTGCTACCGAAATGATGGTGTCGTATGCGTACGACTCCATTGCACGTAAAAACCCGCTGAGTTTTTTTGGCATGGTGCATGTACTTGAAGGCACTTCTATAGCGCTTGCTGATGGCGCGGCTTCAAACATTGCAAATGCTGTGGGCTTACCTAAAAAAGCATTTAGTTATTTAACCTCTCACGGTGCACTTGATATAGAGCATGTAAAGTTTTTTGAAAACCTTATGAACCAAATAACAGACGAGGCGGATCAACAAGCCATACTTCATGGTGCAAAGCGCTTTTATCGTTTATACGGCGATATATTTCGTGGACTCGATGACGAACCACTTTTTAAAGCAAGTGCACAAGGCAAATTGGCATGAGTAGTTCTTTATGTGTGCTCACTGGTGCAACAGGCGGAATAGGGCAAGCAATTGCTAAAGCCCTATATGCAAAAGGGTGGAAGTTACTACTTGTAGGGCGAAATACCCAAGCCCTTGAAAAACTGAGCCGTGAATGCCCAGACAGTGAAATATTTACAGGCGATTTAACCGACGATACAACACGTATTGACCTAGCAATAAAAGCCAAGCAACTCGGTGACGTTAAATTACTTATTAATAACGCAGGTATAAATACAATGCAAAGCCTTGAGCACACAAGTAATGAGCAAATAGATAATATGCTCATGACTAATTTGTCGGTGCCTATTAAACTATGCCAGCTATTTTTAGGACAGTTAGAGTATACCAAAGGCACTATTGTTAATGTGGGATCATCGTTTGGCAGTATTGGCTACCCGTTTCAAACGCTTTATTGCGCCAGTAAATTTGGTTTACGTGGCTTTACAGAGGCATTATCACGTGAGTTGAATGGTTCAGGCGTTAAAGTGACCTATTTAGCACCAAGAGCAACAGATACATCTATTAATAGCAGTAAAGCGCGGGCAATAAATAAAGAGCTCGGTAATAAAATGGACTCGCCAGAATTAGTTGCTCAAGAGTTATTAGCACTAATAAGTTCAAACCAAACAAGGCGCTTTATTGGTTTTCCTGAAAAATTATTTGCACGCATAAATGGCGTATTCCCAAGCGTTGTTGATAACGCTATTGCAAAGCAACTTCCTAAAATTAAACGCTTTTTAAGTTAACAAACACACACAAGGGCAAAATTATGTATAAATTTACACTCGCATTTTATTTAATATTAACGGCTATATTTACCACCGTAGTACAGGCAGATGAAGCGCAAGACCTAATTTCTATTCAACAAAAGTGGGCTATTGCCAACTACGAGCTTGAAGACGATGCGCAAATAGATGCGTTTACGCAATTAAGTGAGCAAAGCGCGTTATTTGTTGAAAACTACCCTAACTCGGCACAACCGCATATTTGGAATGGTATTGTGTTAGCTAGTTTTGCCGGCGCAAAAGGTGGCTTGGGTGCACTTGGTTTAGCAAAAGAGGCAAAAGCGTCACTTGAAAATGCACTTTCAATAGATGGTGCTGCATTAAATGGATCGGCTTACGCAAGCCTTGCAACGCTTTACAGCAAAGTACCTGGTTGGCCAATTGGTTTTGGTGATGACGACAAAGCTGAAAAATTATTTAAACAAGCACTCGCTTTTAATCTCAAAGGCATTGATACTAATTACTTATACGGTGAATACTTGTATGGCGAAGGCGATTATAAACAAGCTAAAGCACGACTACTTGTAGCACAAGCAGCGGGCATTCGTGATACTCGTGCAAAAGCAGATGAATATCGTCAACAAGCAATTAGCCAGCTATTAGTAAAAGTAGATAAAAAACTAAAAAGATAAACACACAATGCATTTATTACTTGTTGAAGACGATGCCTTAGTGGCACAAGGGCTTATTCGCTCTTTGCGCCAAGAGGGCTACAGCGTAGAGCACAGTGGCACAGTAAAACACGCCTTAGAGTGCCTTTCTAGTGGTGAAATTGAGCTTGTTATTCTCGATTTAGGATTACCTGATGGCGACGGCTCGCAAGTTTTAAAACATATTAAATCGCAAAAAAAAGTTATTCCGGTGGTTATTTTAACTGCTCGCGGCGGTATTGACGACAAAGTTAAAGGGCTTGATATGGGGGCTGATGACTACCTTGCAAAGCCGTTTGACCCCGCTGAGTTATTTGCTCGATTGCGAGTAGCAAGTCGGCGCATTAATCAAACACAATCAAGCTTATTGCGCTGTGGTGATGTAGTAATGGATACTTCTGCCCATACAGTATTGCTAAGTGGGCAATCACTTACCCTACCACGAAAAGAATACATGCTTTTAAAAGCGCTGATGGAAAATCTGGGAAGGGTGCAATCAAAACAACAGCTCGAAAATAAACTTTACCAATGGGGTGAAGAAGTTGGCTCTAATGCCATAGAGGTACATATTCATCATCTTCGTAAAAAATTCCCTAGCGATTTTATTAAAACCTTACGTGGTATCGGCTACGTGGTTGGTAAGCGTTAGAGTATGTTTATATTTCGAGGTTGAAAATGTCTATTCGTAAACGCCTGACCTTAATTTTACTTTCAATGATGGTGCTAACCTGTTTTTTAGCATTAGTAAAAGGCTATCAAAAAAGCATGCACCACGGTGAAAACTTACTTGATAATGAGCTTAAAATAGTGGCTGGCGTTTTAATTGAACAACCATTAGCACTAACCACAAATGCAGCACAAGTAAGTAGTAATAGTGCTCAGTTGTTGTACCAAATTTGGCATAATAATCGTTTACTTAGTGGCTCATCGAGTTTATCAAATAACTGTGTTAATTTTAGTGAAGGACTTCAAACTGCAAATTTAGCAGGGCAACGTATGCGAGTGTTTGTAATGAGAAAAAATACTCGTAAGGTTATCGTTGCTGAACCTATGGCAAAGCGGTTTGAATTAGCTGAAGCCGTTATTTTATCGGCAATGTTACCTATGTTATGGGCAGTTCCTCTGCTTGCTATTTTTATAAGCTTTTTTGTTAAATACGCATTAGCCCCTCTTACCCGACTGTCTAGGCAGTTGGCTTCTCGCCAAGCAAACGACTTTACCCCAATTAACTGGCAAGTAACCGACGAAGAAATTAAACCTGTTATTAATCGTTTAAACGATTTATTTAAACGAGTAGAAACTGCCTACTTACGAGAGCGCTTTTTTGCCTCAGATGCAGCTCATGAGTTACGTACTCCGCTTAGTAGTCTAAAAATTAATGTACATAATTTAGCTAATAAACAAAGTAACTCGCAAAATAATCAAGAATTAAAAGCAATGTCACAAGGTATTAATCGCTTAAGTAATATTGTTGAACAAATGCTAATTTTAGGACGCACTCAGCCAGAACAGTGGCAAAAGCAGTTTAGTGAACAGTCATTGCTAACTATTACTCAACAAGCCGTGTCGGAGCAATACGATAAAATAGACGAAAAAAACCAAACTATTAGCCTCGAAGGTAATGATTTTGTAATTAATGGTGATGAGTTTACATTAACGACGCTTATCTCTAATTTACTCAGTAATGCTATTAAATACACACCTAATGATGGTCAAATAATAATTAAATTAGCATCTAGTAATAATGACTATAGTTGGCAAATAGATGATTCAGGTTCAGGCATGACTGAAGAGCAAAAAGACCGAATATTTAATCGCTTTTATCGCGTAGGTGGCGATCAGCATCCATCAGGCGAGCAAGGCGCGGGTTTAGGCATGGCGATTGTTCAACACATAATTGCTATTTATGACGCAAATATTCATTTAGCGAATAGTCATTTAGGCGGGCTAACCGTGAAGATTACTTTTACAGGAGTAAAAAGTGACTAGACGTTTATTTAATCAATGCCTTTGTTGTTTGCTATTTTTGTCGTTTAACGCGGCGAGTAAAGAGTACCTTATTATTTTAAAAGATCACTTGTTCTATCCCTCACAAATTACTATTCCCGCGAATAAAAAAGTAAAGCTATTGATAGAAAACCAAGATAGTACACCAGAAGAGTTTGATAGTTTTGATCTAAACAGAGAAAAAGTGCTCTACCCAAATCGTAAAAGCATTATTTATATAGGACCGCTTAGTAAAGGGTATTACAAGTTTTTTGGTGAGTTTTCGCCAAATACAGCTAGGGGCGTTGTAATAGTTAGCGATGAAGGGGCACAGCATGTTAATAAATAGTTTAGTCATGAGCCTTAATCAATTACTACCTGTGGCTATTTTATTAGTGCTACTACAAGTAGTAAAAAAACAGAGTTCTTTGCGAATATGCTCTGCTGTATTAATTGGCGCGGTAATGTCGTTTTTGTACATGCAAAGCGCATCGTGGGTGAGCCAGTGGTTTGAATACCAAGGGTTAGAGTACTCACAAATAGGGCTATGTATTACTATATTTATTGCTGTGTTGGTATTTGCACTAAAGCAAAAGTCAGCGGCATTTTATATCGCAGTTATAAGCACAATAACGCTGTATTTAAGCCACTATATTATTTACCTCACCAGTTTTTGGCAAAATAATGATGCAGGGCAAAGCTTATTTATTGGCACTTTATTAGGTGTTGGAATTTGTTTAAGTTTTAGCGTATTGCTGTACTTTTTAATGAATGCAATTAAGCACCGTTTTGGTATGTACCCGCTTTTTACTTTGCTTGCTTTTAACAGCGCGGCTAAGTTATTAGTCGCACTGGATTTGGCAAGCCAAATAGACTTAATTACCAACACCTCAACCGTGTGGGATTTACGTGATTTGTTAAGCGAAAACTCTGAGCTAGGCCGCGTACTGCGTGCTCTTGTTGGTTACGAGGCCACTCCTGATTTAATGAGTGTACTTATATATAGTACAAGCAGCGTGTTATTTTTATTAATTTGTTACGTTATTCCAGCTTCAATGACTAAGGAACGTGTATGAAAGCACTCAACCTATATTTAGCGCTTAGTTTTACCGCTTTTTGTGTGTTGTTACTTCCAACCCAGGCAAGTGCTGATGGTATTGTTGTTGATAAGGTATATCACCCCTATGTTTTACCTTTTGAACGTGAGTTTGAGTGGCGACTGGTATCGCATCAAACTGATAGTGGCAATATATTAGCGCAGCGCTTAGGTGGTGGTGGTGCTATTAGCGATACAATGGCACTAGAAGGGTATTTAGTTGGTGAGCGAGACGATAACGGCGATTTTAGCTTAGAAGCTTACGAGCTTGAATTGCGCTGGCAGTTAATTGAGCAAGGTAAGTTATGGGCTGATTGGGGCGCATTATTTGAGCTTGAAAAAAAACATAACGAAGATGTATACGAAGCAACCTCGGGTTTTGTGATCGAAAAAGAGTTTGGAAAAACAAGCCTAACATTAAACGCTTTTTTGGTTTATGAATGGGGGCAGGATATTCAAAACGAATGGGAAAGTGAGTTTAGAGCACAATATCGCTACCGGTATCGTTCTGCTTTTCAACCATCTATTGAGGTTTACGTAGGTGAAGACTTTGTAGGAATTGGCCCTGGTTTTATAGGTTTGCAACGTTTTGATGGACAAAAACAATTAAAATGGGAAGCGGGTTTTATCACTGAGATAAGCCAATCAGAAAAAAATCATAGTTTTAGGCTCGCATTAGAATTTGAATTTTAATAATGAATAAAATCTAAAAACGGGCAGTTACACAGAATCCGTACAGGCTCCACAACAGATTTTCCATTCATTAAAAAATCACTCCCATTGACTGTGTACCAGAAGCCTCAAGATACAAGTGGTCAATAAAATTTGGCCACAGTTTTAGAGTTTTTGTATCTAACCTAAACTCGTTTAGCACTACGCTAGCGCTATAATGATATGGTCTAAGATTATTATTAAACCCATTTATATAATCACTAACGTTTTATTTTGTCACTGTGAGCTCTTCAACTAGCTTTATAAATTCAGGCTGTATCATGAGTGTATTTTGTAATTCTGTAAAAACTTCTAGCACTATATCTACTTGCTCTTGATGAGTATTGGCATGTTCAAACAAAGAAAGCATTGACCTTAAAATAACAATTGGATGCCATTTATTATGCTTGGCTCTCGGATCTACAGCAGTATCTATATACTCCCAATCATTAAATAATAATTTAAAACACGCTTTTAAATTATTATAATTGTCTGAATTTTTTATCATCTCTTGGCCTGTTCGATTGAAATCAAAAACTAAGCATAATTTTAATTCATTATTTATAAATTCTTTAACTCCGTGATCTCTTCCATCGAGCAACACACCGCAAAATATACCGGGAAGCCACTGCCTGCCTTTATTTTTAATGATAGGGCAAAATTCTAACCCAACTCTTGACTCAGTTCCTTGGCGTTTAAATACGGGTTCCATCCCGATAGTTTGTAACGGCCATTCTCGTTTTTGAGCCGTTTTAAAGATCGAGTCAACTTGCTCAATAAATTTTACTGCTTCTAAATAATGAGCAATAGAGAAACGATTCATTGGGGACTTTGGTCCTAATCCTTCAGATTTAAGTAATGATAAAAAATCTTCTATTGCCCAACTTGCGTGCTCATAATTTACTTTATCAACTAAACTTATTAAGCATTTATAAATATCCTCCCAGCACAATGCTGCATCTGGATTTTGAGCATGTTGAAAAGGAGTAGCTGTTATTAATATAATTCTGTAATCGTCATAAGTTTCAGATGCATACTCACGATAGTTTTTCAGCTGGTTTTGATGTAAGTCTGATTTTACTTTATGTTCGAACACTAAGGTGCAGGTCTCCCAACTTATAACTAAATCAGGGAACTTATTATTAAAATTTTCCTGCGTTGATATAAAAACTTCACCATCGGGTGCACTAATTGACGATTGCAATTTATTATTTATACATTCGAATACGCTCTGTAAAACCTCGCGGTTACTTCGCAACAGCCAAGCAAATGCTTCTGTTATAAAGTTTTCAAGGGGATCCGTATTTTCCCGAGGACGATACTTTCTTAAGTTGACTAAAAGGCTTTCCATAATTATTACCTGTAAAAGTATTTTGTTAGTTAACAATATAAACTAACTTAAATTTCGTTAAAAAATGAATTAAATTATATTTTACGAATTTGCCTTTCGATCTAGAACGATGGGATAAAAAATAAATTACATGCTTAAAATAATTTAGTTTTACTTCTTTATCTATAATTTTCAATAATTCATTTTTAGGTGTTCTTTAACTTCGAAGTAGCACCTAAAACCGATGTAAAACAAGTGCATAGTTTTATTCCTATGCGCAATGTTTAATGCATTTTGGAGATTATAATCCAATGCGTACTTGTTATTAAATTAGAAGTTGAAGCTGTGCTCCCATTTAAACACTATTTATTAGCTCTTATCACTCTAAGTTTTTTGATATCTGATCCTTTAATTTCCATAGAACGGGCAAGGGCATTGAAATGTTCTGCGTCAGTAGCATGCAAAACTTCAGGCTTTTCAAAATCTAAAAAATAAACAAAGTGCCCTAATTCGAATGCGGTGTTAATTCTTGAACTCGAAAAGCGTCCATCACTACCTCCTTTATGGAAATCTGTAATTAACACCTCTGTGCTCGCGAGTATGTGTTTGAACATTACATGATCAGCAATATCCCTTGGGGTATATACCGAATCAAAGCGCGTCATAATGCAATTTGTAACTTTTATGCCCTAACTTTTAGTTACTTTTGTATTTGTTACAACGTTTAAGTGGACTCTTTGAGTATCATGTTTTAATAATGCAATTTTATTGTCTAATTTTACTAAATCAAAAAGGCCAAGCTTTTCTAATAAAACTAGCTTTTCGTTGTTTGAAATACTGAGGTAGTGAGCCAAATTAACCTCTTTTAAGTTGAGGTTATAATCACTATCAGCTACGTTGCTAGTAGACTCATCTAAAGCTAATACAGCTTCAAAAATATCATCACAAAAATATCATCACAAAAATTCATAATACCCTTAAGTTTAAGTCTCAATTTATCGCTACAAACATAAGCAAACAATTGCTAGTGAGAAAATAAAAGCTAGGCATACTTGTTTAACAAAGCCATTTTGTCTCAAGATATCATAATGCGAACTAGCCAGCGATATCGCTTCGCCCTAATCACGGGGGGGGCGGCCAATTTTAAATCACTACTTTTAACATCTAATGATATTTAACAGCGCCGCTGTTATGATTAAACATAACTTCAACAATAATTAAGTTTTGAAATGATAAGCGGTTTTAATAATGCCTAATTACTCTCTTGATGATTTACGTTATTTTTGCACTATAGTGAAATTAGGTAGCTTTAAAAAAGCATCCGAAAGTCTAAATCTATCATTATCAACCTTAAGCCGCAGAATACGTTTATTGGAGCAAACTCTACAGTTAACCTTACTTAATCGAGACGCTCATCGCGTTACATTAACTCATACAGGGGAGCTATATTACGCTCGCTACTGCAAACTGTTTGAGGAAGTAGACGCCATAGAGCAAGCGTTATCTGATGAGAAGCAGCAACCAAAAGGTAAAATTAGAATTTCTGCGCCAATTTACATGGGCAAGCATTTTTTAAGCGCTATTTTTTGTGATTTTTTACTGCTGTATCCAGAAATACAGTTAGATTTACGTTTTTCAAATGACTTAATTGATATCGAAAAAAAAGGCATTGATATTGCTTTTAGAGTAAGAAACCCTGCTATTGATAATTGGGTTATTAGAGAGTTGAAACTCACCCATAATATAATATGTGGCCGCCCTAACCAAACCACTCATTTAATTACCCACCCTGAGCAATTAGAAGAACAACCCAAAGTTATTTGCTTTGGATTAGCCCCGTGGCAATTAAAAAATAAACTGACTAATGAAGTGTATAACGTTGAGCCAAAAAAACACATTAGGCTTGAAGTTGATGAAATTCAAATGATGAAACATGCCGTAGAATCGGGTGTTGGCATTAGTTATATACCTGATTATATTGCATTGCCATTAATAGAGTCAGGAACGCTTGAGCGTATTCTTCCTGATTGGCAAAGTGAAGGGCAGCCTTTTTCTATGCTTTATCGCGACAGAAAACAAATCCCTCATCGTGTGAGGTTACTAATAGACTATACCTTGCAACACTTTAGCTAAAGCGCTGCAAGGTATTTTTTAATAACTCAGCCTCAGTACCATAACGCTATAAAAGTCGCTTAAAGTATTGCTGTAATTACTAAACGGCTTGCTTAAACGGATTGCGAGTATCTTGATGCTCATCAAGATTACGCATTAAAATAGCGTACGCTAAATCTAGTGCTTGAGGCAGCGCTATTTTAACAATATGGCCGGAACCTTTAGCATCGCTAATACTTTCACCCTTTTTATTTTCCATCTGCTCAAGTACAAAGCTAATATTACCTAGTGGGGTCATTAACTCTAATGAATGGCCAACACAAAACTTATTTTTTACATCAATATCAACTAAGCCGTTAGCATCTCTACCCAGCACTTCGCCAACAAACTGTTGTTTAGTTGATACCGAATGGCCGTATTCATAATTTTGATAGTCTTGGTGCGCATGGCGCTTTAAAAAGCCTTCGGTGTAGCCTCTGTGGGCTAAATTTTCTAAGGTTTTAAATAAGTTGGTATCAAACGGGCGACCAGCTACTGCGTCATCAATTGCTTTGCGATAAACCTGCGCGGTGCGTGCTACATAATAAAAAGACTTGGTGCGCCCTTCTATTTTTAAGCTATGTATACCCATTTGGGTAAGTTGCTCTACATATTGTACTGCTCGTAAATCTTTTGAGTTCATAATATAAGTACCATGCTCATCTTCATAAGCAGGCATATATTCACCGGGGCGACCTTGCTCCTCTAACATGACTATTTCGCTACTAGGAGCGCCTTCACCAAGCGTAGGTATTATACTTTTAGGATCGAACTTATGTACCATTTCACCCGTTTCGTTTTCAACGCCCGGTTTTACATCGTAATCCCAACGACAAGCATTAGTGCATGTACCTTGATTTGGATCGCGTTTGTTTATGTAACCCGACAATAAACAGCGTCCAGAGTACGCCATACACAAGGCACCATGGACAAATATTTCCAGCTCGGTATTTGGGCAAAGCCTGCGTATTTCGGCAATTTCTTCTAGCGACAGTTCGCGCGATAAAATAACTCGCTCAATCCCCTGTTTTGCCCAAAATTGTACACTCGCGTAATTTACCGCATTCGCTTGTACCGATAGATGAATAGGCATAGTCGGCCATTTTTCTCGCACTAGCATAATTAACCCCGGATCAGACATGATCAGCGCATCGGGCTGCATAGCAATAACCGGCTCAATGTCGCGTAAATACGAGTTAACTTTAGCGTTATGCGGCGCAATATTAGATACCACATAAAACTTTTTATTCAGTGCATGCGCTTCATCTATGCCTATTTTTAATGTTTCAAGATCAAACTCATTATTACGCACTCGTAAGCTATAGCGTGGCTGCCCTGCATATACTGCATCGGCACCATAAGCAAAGGCATAGCGCATGTTTTTTAAGCTGCCCGCGGGCGATAATAGTTCAGGGGTAAACGCAAACGGCGGTGTATTTTTTGAAGAGTTAACAGTAGTTGATGGCATGAGCGCTCCATACATAAAACTGGTTACAAGCCAGTTGCATGAATAATTAACAAATACAATAAGTGTAGAGCGCGGCAGTATAAATGCAGCAAATTATTTGTATTTGATCGAGATCACAAAATAACAATCAAATTGGTTATTAATAATAATTAGTATTTTTACGTTAAAACGCGTATAATTCGCGCCCGTTAATATTCACACTTTCACTTAAAATTATTGGAGCATTAAGATGGCTTTAGAACGTACTTTCTCAATCGTAAAACCTGATGCAGTTGCTAAAAACCACATCGGCGCTATCTACAACCGTTTCGAAACTGCTGGCCTTAAAATCGTTGCAGCTAAAATGGTTCACCTTTCACAAGAGAAAGCTGAAGGCTTCTACGCTGAACACAGCGAACGTCCTTTCTTCGGTGCTTTAGTATCTTTCATGACATCTGGTCCAGTAATGGTTACCGTTCTTGAAGGCGAAAACGCTGTTCTTAAAAATCGTGAAATCATGGGTGCTACTAACCCTGCAGACGCACTAGCAGGCACTTTACGTGCAGACTACGCTGACAGCATCGACGAAAATGCTGTTCACGGCTCTGACGCTGTTGAATCTGCTGCTCGCGAAATCGCGTACTTCTTCGCTGACGAAGAGCTTTGTTCACGTACTCGTTAATTCGAACTCGTTAACATATTGAAAAGGGCTTTCGGGCCCTTTTTTAGTCATTATGTAAGGTATTAATCAGTAAACTTATAATGTTTTACTTAATGATTAAGCTGAGTGAATTGTGTACAATTCGTCCTCGTAAATTTTTATCTCCACCGTCACCGATTGAGGTTGTTTCATGACCGAGCAAAAAAAGATTAACTTATTAGATTTAAACCGAGAAGGGATGCGCGAGCTATTTGCATCGTTCGGTGAAAAGCCGTTTCGTAGTGACCAGGTGATGAAATGGATTTATCATTTTGGCGTAGACAACTTCGACGATATGAGCAACGTAAACAAAAAGCTTAAAGAAAAACTTAAAGCTGAATGCGAAATTGTTGCCCCAGAAATATCAGTGCGTCAACAAGCTAAAGATGGCACGATCAAATACGCATTAGTGCTTGAAGGCGGCCAAGAAGTAGAAGCTGTTTGGATCCCTGAAAAAGAACGCGCTACGTTATGTGTATCATCGCAAGTTGGTTGTGCGCTTGAATGTACTTTTTGCTCTACAGCGCAACAAGGCTTTAACCGTAACTTAAAAGTATCTGAAATTATTGGCCAGGTTTGGCGTGTAGCTAAAGATATTGGCCTTGATGGTCACAGCGAAAAACGCCCGGTAACAAACGTGGTAATGATGGGCATGGGTGAGCCACTCCTTAACGTTAAAAACGTAGTCCCCGCGATGGAACTGATGTTGGACGATTGGGGTTTTGGTTTATCTAAGCGCCGCGTTACATTAAGTACTTCAGGCGTGGTACCGGCTCTGGATTTACTAAAAGAAAAAATTGACGTAGCACTGGCTATTTCATTGCATGCTCCTGATAACGCACTGCGCGATATTTTAGTGCCCGTTAATAAAAAATACCCTATTGAAGAGTTTTTAGCGGCGTGTCGTCGTTATATCGATGGCTCTAAAGCAAATAAAGACGTAACCGTTGAATACGTTATGCTCAATGGTATTAACGACAGCACCGACCAAGCGCACGCATTGGTACAAACGCTTAAAGGTACTCCTTGTAAGGTAAACCTTATTCCGTTTAACCCATTTCCGGGTAACGAATATACGCGTTCGAGTAATAGTCGTATTGACCGTTTTTCTAAGGTTTTACAAGCAGCCGGCATTACCTGTATTGTGCGCCGCCCTCGCGGTGATGATATTGATGCAGCCTGTGGTCAATTAGCTGGCGATGTTGTTGATAGAACAAAACGCTTGGCTAAAAAGAAAATGCGTGACGATAACGCGATTGCCGTTAATATTCACCAAGCATAGTCTCATCTCTAAATAGCAATCAGTCTTAATTAATACCCCATATCAAGACTGATTGCTTTTAAGTCGTTTATTTTTAAATAATTGATGCAACATAGATGCTTTTAGGTAAGATAGGCGCTATGGACAAAAAATAAAGAGACAAGGTAATGCGACCTTTACTAGTTTTAACTATATCTACGCTCGCCTTAGGCGGTTGCGTTACAGAAAATAGTTATAACGGCAGTGATAAACCCGTTGTCGAAAATAAAATTAATAGCGCAGGCGCAGCTCGAACTCGCATTGCCCTTGCTTTACAATATTTAAATACGGGTAATAACTCTCAAGCAAAATATAACCTTGAACGTGCCAGCGAATATGCGCCAAACCTACCCGAAGTCCACTACTCTTTAGCGTATTACTATCAACAAGTTGGTGAAAATAAACTTGCCGATTTAGCCTATCAAAAAGCACTTGCTATTAAACCTGACGATCCTAATACCTTAAATAACTATGGGGTATTTTTATGTGGTATAGATGAATACGACCGTGCTACTGATCAGTTTTTAAAAGCAATCGCAATACCCAGCTATATCCGTGTTGCCCAAAGCTACGAAAACTTAGCGTTGTGCGCTATAGAATTTGACGACTTTGATAACGCCGAAACTTATTTTCAGCAAGCAATAAATCACAGTTCTCAGCGCGCTTCAACGCTAATTAGTTTAGCGGCTTTATATTACGCTAAAAGCGATTTATACAAAGCAAGTGCACTGTTAAAGCGTTACGACGATACCGCGCAAATATCAGCGCGTGCTTTATTACTTAGTTATTTAATTAAACAGCGCATGGGTAAAATTGAAGAAGCAGAGAAAATTGCTGCAACTATCCTACAAACTTACCCAAGTAGTGATCAGGCTTTTGCGATTAGAGATAGCCAAATAAAACAAACCGAATTTGAAGTCTTGCGCGAAAAATATCGTCAAGCGCAGCTCAATGAATTAAAACAAGATGGTAGCGAAGCGCAATTAAGTTCACAGCCTAAAATAAAAATAATTCGTAAAAAGCGTCCATCACAAAATGACTCAACAAGCTTAATTAGTGCTAATAAAACGCCCGTTGCAACAGTAACAGCCCCAGCTGCAGTAATAGCCGAAGTTAAACCAGCTCAGCCGTCAAGCAAAACTGTCGCGCCAACAAGCCAGGTGAACGCTGCGATAAACGCAAAACTAATAACAAACCAAAGCAGCAAGCAAGCTATTGTTAGCCCTTTAAGTACGCAGCCTGAGACACCACCAAGCACCTTGCCTGCAGCACAGGTAGCAGCTAATAATAACGTTAAAATAATTTCTTTTGGCGCTCCTCAATCTGCTAATAACAGCGCTAATAAAGCAAATACAACTAACACTACTTTCAGCCAAACGAGTGCTCAACCTAGTAATAATGGTCAGGTGGTTTTTTATAAGGCCACTAAAAATGCAGATGTATTTACTAGCAATAACAGCAACGAACTTGACACCATAGAGCTGAGAAATGCGCCAACAAGTAACGACAATAAGCTACCTATGCTCAATCCTAAGGTTGCGCCACTTACAGTACCGTTTCATATTATAGAGTTTGGTGAAAACCTATTTAGCATTTCGGTACGATACAATGTTAAACTACAAAAGCTCCTACTCTGGAATGGATTAAAAGAGTCAGATCGGGTAATGAATGGCAGTAAAATTTACCTTAACGATCCTAATATTTATTATGAAATTAAAGCTGGTGATACCCTTTTTGAAATAGCTACCCAGCGGCAGGTATTAATTGATGAATTAATGCGATGGAATAAATTAAGTCCTGATATAGCACTAACACCAGGGCACAATCTTTTACTAGTGGATCCAGACTCATACCTATTATGAATGAAGAAATTACTCAGCCCCAAAGCGAACAACCTTCTCTTGGGCAAATATTAAAAACACACAGAGAAAACGCTGACATTAGCCTTGCTACTATGGCAACACATTTAAAACTGACTGTGTTACAAGTACAACGCATGGAAAATGATGAATATCAGTTACTTGGCCCTACAACCTTTGTAAAAGGGTATATAAAAAATTATTGCCGAGAGCTAAAAATTGATCATACACCTATTTTGGCTATGCTACCTGCACCTACAACGCCTGAAAAACCCGTTGATATGCAGAGTTTTTCGCGTCGTACTGAAAAAGAAGCTAACGACAGTCGTTTAATGATTGCCAGCTATATTATTTTAGCCATTGTAATTGGCTCCTCTGCCTTATGGTGGTGGCAAAATTCTATGCCAATTGAAGAACAAACAAGTAATATTAATGTTGAAAACTCGATAATGAGTGAGCAACAAGAACAGGCTGCGCAAAGTAATATTGGCGCATCACAGCAGCAAGTTCAGGAAATAAATAATGTAGCATTACCGCAAAGTGAGCAATTAAGTGCGCTACCTAGCGGTAATAGTACAATTAACACCACTACTACAGCCCCTAATGAAGCAAACAATAGTAGTACTATCGTTATGCTTTTTAATGATGAGAGCTGGGTAGAAATTTATGATGCCGAAGGTGAAAAAATTGCGTTTGGAGTAAAAAAAGCAGGCTATGAAATGACCTTAACAGGCATAGCTCCTTTTTCGGTTGTGCTGGGTAAGCATGATGCAGTTAATATTACTCTAAACGGTGAAACTGTTGATCTATCAGCTTTTCCAAAAAATCGTTTAGCTAAATTTAAATTACCACTAGCAGAGTAGCCGCTATGTTTTCAGAATCCCCAATTAAACGCAGAAAATCAACCCGTATTAATGTTGGTAATGTACCTATAGGTGATGGCGCACCCATTGCCGTGCAGTCAATGACTAACACCGACACTATGGATGTGGATGCAACCGTAGCACAGATTCAGGCAATACAAGATGCCGGCGCCGATATTGTGCGCGTATCTGTACCAACTATGGACGCCGCCGAAGCATTCAAAAGCATTAAAGAGCAGGTAACTATACCGTTAGTAGCCGATATTCACTTTGATTACCGAATTGCCTTAAAAGTGGCAAAATATGGCGTAGATTGTCTGCGTATTAACCCAGGTAATATTGGCAGCGAAGAGCGAATTAGGGCTGTGGTAGATGCGGCTCGCGAGCACAACATTCCTATTCGTATTGGTGTAAATGGCGGCTCATTAGAGCGCGATTTACAAGAAAAATACGGCGAGCCTTCGCCCGAGGCATTATTAGAGTCGGCAATGCGCCATGTAAATATATTGCGCCGTTTAGACTTTGATCAATTTAAAATATCAGTAAAAGCGTCTGACGTGTTTTTAGCTGTAGGTGCTTATCGCTTGCTAGCAAAAGAAATAGACCAACCTCTGCATTTAGGTATCACCGAAGCCGGTGGCATGCGCTCAGGCTCAGTTAAATCTGCAGTCGGTTTAGGCATGTTACTTGCCGAAGGAATTGGCGATACGCTACGTGTTTCGTTGGCAGCCGATCCGGTGCAAGAAATTAAAGTTGGTTTTGATATTTTAAAATCACTGCGTATTCGTTCTCGCGGTATTAACTTTATTGCTTGCCCTAGCTGCTCTCGCCAAGAGTTTGATGTAGTTAGCACCATGAACCAATTAGAAGAGCGCTTAGAGGATATTATTGAACCGGTTTCGGTCTCAGTGATTGGCTGTGTAGTAAACGGCCCTGGCGAAGCATTGGTAAGTGATATTGGTTTAGCCGGCGCTAGTCGTCGCTCAGGATTATATATTAATGGCGAACGCCAAAAAGCCCGCATAGATAACAATAATATTGTTGAACAACTTGAAGGCTACGTGCGCGATTTTATTGCAAAAAAACAAAACCAAACACCTATCGATATTAAAATCGTTGAGTAACACCTTTAATTAGTTAGTTTGGCCTTTATTTAAATTGTGCTATCGCTGGGTAACTTAGCAATAGCGCGCCTCTAAGCTCGCATTTACGTGTAAATTAGGGTTATAATATCGGGTCAATTTTTTTAGTTTTATGTTGTCGCAGTCAAGCATTGTACAACAACAGTTTTTAGGATTTAGCAGTGGCAAAACAAATTCAAGCAGTTCGCGGTATGAACGATTGCCTACCAGGCGATACTCAAGTTTGGCAAAAAGTAGAAAATATTTTACGCGAAACCGTTGCGTCGTTCGGTTATCAAGAAATTCGTTTTCCAATTGTAGAATCAACCGACCTATTTAAACGCTCTATTGGTGAAGTAACCGATATAGTAGAAAAAGAAATGTACACCTTTGCCGATCGTAATGGCGACTTACTTACGCTTCGCCCAGAAGGCACCGCTGTGTGTGTACGCGCAGGAAACGAAAATGGCTTACTGTATAACCAAGAGCAACGCCTTTGGTATATGGGCCCAATGTTTCGCCATGAACGTCCGCAAAAAGGCCGCTATCGCCAGTTTCACCAATTTGGTTTAGAAACCTTTGGTATTGCGAGTGCCGACATAGATGCAGAAGTTATTTTACTTACAGCGCAATTATGGGAATCGTTTGGGATTAGCGAACATGTACGTTTAGAGCTTAACTCGTTAGGTTCAAACGAAGCACGTGCCAATTACCGTGATGCACTGGTTGCCTATCTTGAGCAACACCTTGATGTACTAGACGAAGATTCAAAACGTCGCATGTATTCAAACCCGCTACGTGTACTTGATAGCAAAAACCCTGACGTGCAAGCAATTTTAATTAATGCACCTAAGCTATCTGAGCATTTAGACACTGAATCAAAAGAACATTTTGCAAATTTATGTGAACGTTTAGACGCAGCCGGCGTCAAATACACGATTAACGAAAAACTGGTACGTGGTTTAGATTATTACAACCGCACTGTGTTTGAATGGATCACCGACAGCTTAGGCGCGCAAGGTACTGTGTGTGCCGGTGGCCGTTACGATGGCTTAGTTGAGCAACTTGGTGGAAAAGCGACCCCTGCAGTAGGTTTTGCAATGGGCCTTGAGCGCTTAGTGCTACTGCTACAAGCACTTGAGTGTGTAGGTGATATTCGTCGTAATGCTGATGTATATTTAGCATCAATGGGCGACAAAGCCAGTATTCAAGCACCTATTATTGCAGCGACGCTTCGACGCGATGTGCCAAACTTACGCGTTATGGTGCATGCTGGCGGCGGCAACTTTAAAAAACAATTAAAACGTGCTGATAAAAGCGATGCACTCGTTGCCGTTATTATCGGTGAAGATGAATTAGAACAAGGCGTTGTGACCATTAAGTATTTACGCGAGCGTAAAGAACAAGTCACATTAGAATTAGAACAAGCTAAAGCGCTATTAGCAGAGCTTATTAATAGCTAATATTTTAATAAAAGCATATTAATGCCAAAGCTATCACAGAGGTAAAAATGGATATTTATTCAACAGAAGAACAACAAGCCGAAGCCATAAAGCGCTTTTTCCGTGAAAACGGCCTTTCTCTTGCACTAGGTGTAATTGTAGGTTTAGGTGGTTTATATGGCTGGAAAGCGTATAACCAAAACCAAATTACCACAGCTGAGCAAGCATCAGACGCTTACACAACATTGGTTTCAGGCGAAAGTGTATTATCGTCAGCTGATACGTTTATTAGCGAAAATAAAGATACCAACTACGCAACGTTAGCTGCATTTGTAGCGGCTAAAGATGCTGTAGAAGCAAATGACCTAGACGCTGCAAGCGAAAAGCTAAGCTGGATAGTGTCTAACGTAAAAAACGATGAATTAAAAGCCATTGCTATTACACGCCTAGCTCGCGTTCAAATTGCCCAGCAGCAGTATGATGAAGCGCTAACGTCGTTAAATGCATCATTACCTGACGCATTTTCTGCCAATGTTGCAGAGCTTAAGGGTGATATTTACACTAAGCAAGGCGACAAAAAACAAGCTCGCGCAGCATATCAAGCAGCGGTTGATGCCGGTGGACTAACCAGTAATCCACTATTACAAATTAAGTTAGATGACCTAGCAGTAACAAGCCCAGCGGCATAAGGTTTTAGCTATGAAAAAAATAACAATCGCAACGCTTGCGCTTTGCATGGCAACTTTAATGGGTTGCTCGTCAAGTGATGACGAAGAAGAACTGGTTCTGCCTGAAATAGCCAACCAGTTCGAAACTAATATTGTATGGCAAGAATCAATTGGTAATGGTGTAGAGCATTATTTTTCACGCTTATCACCTGCTGTATATAAAGATACCGTATACGTTGCTAACCGCGAAGGCCAAGTAAAAGCACTTAAGCTAGAAAATGGCGATACGCTATGGAAAAGCGATGTGCGCCAAGATGTATCGTTTTGGCCATGGGCCGATAACGATAGTGCAAAATTATCGGGCGGAATATTACAAGCTTATGGTAAAATATATTTAGGTTCGGAGCATGGCTATGTTATTGCTCTAGATCGTGAAACTGGTGAAGAAGTTTGGCGTAAAAACGTACCCGGTGAAGCACTTTCAAAACCAGCTGCCGGTGACGGTTTGGTATTTGTAAATTTAGCTTCGGGTAAGTTATTAGCCCTTCATCCTGATACGGGTGAAGAACGCTGGCGCTTTGAGCAAGAAGTACCTGCGCTAACCTTACGTGGACAAAGCGCGCCTACTGTTGCAAATGGTGGTGTATTAGTTGGCCTAGAAACCGGCAAATTAAGCGTATTAATTTCAGACAGTGGTTACTCTGCATGGAGTGCCGAAATTGCAGTTGCTAAAGGTGCTTCAGAGTTTGAGCGTCTAGTTGATGTAGACACACAACCACTTATTAGCGGCCCATACGCTTATGCTATTGCTTATAATGGTAACCTAGCGGCAGTTGATATTCGTTCTGGTAATATTGTATGGAAACGTGAATACAGCAGTTACCGAGATATTGCCATGGATGCACAAAGTATTTATGTAGTAGATAGCAACGGTGTTATTTACGCATTGGATAAAGATTCAGGTATTGAACGTTGGAGCCAACCCGCTCTACGTGGTTGGTATTTAACAGGCCCTGCAGTTGCAGGTGAATATTTAGCGTTAGGGGATCAAGAAGGTAACCTACATTGGCTAAATAAAGTCACTGGCGAGCTAGTATCTCGTGAAGACTTTGACAGTTCAGGCTTTTTTGTTGAGCCTGTTGTTGCCAACGATAAACTGATTTTATATACCCGAGATGGGGAAGTTAGTGCGGTACAAATACCAAACTAACTTATGATTATTAGTATAACCCACTAATAGTTAATTATTTTTTGTAAGGCTTCGCAACGCGAAGCCTTTTGTTGTTTTTTAAAGAGGTAGTTTATGCTTCCCGTGATCGCTCTAGTGGGGCGACCCAATGTGGGCAAATCCACATTATTTAACCGTTTAACACGTACTCGTGACGCGCTCGTAGCCGATTTTCCAGGTTTAACTCGTGATAGAAAATATGGCCAAGCAAATTACGATGGCTATGAATTTATCGTGGTAGACACGGGCGGTATTGATGGTTCTGAAGAAGGCATTGAAATCGAAATGGCTGATCAGTCTCTGCTCGCCATTGAAGAAGCCGATATAGTACTGTTTTTAGTTGATGCCCGTGTAGGTATGACAGTAGCTGACCAAGCCATTGCTAATCACTTGCGCAAGCAAGAGAAAAAATGCTTTGTGGTTGCTAACAAAACCGACGGTATTGACGCCGATTCAAACTGCGCTGAGTTCTATCAATTATCGCTGGGAGAAATTCATCATATTGCTGCATCACATGGCCGTGGTATTACGTTATTACTTGAACAAACGCTACAGCCTTTAATTGCTGAATTAGCGGCGCTTGATGAAGATGTAAGTAACGATGATGAAGAGCTTATCGATTTATACCAAGAAGACAGTGAAGATGACTCTCATCAAGCATTTGCAGACAAACCTGTAAAGCTAGCCATTATTGGTCGTCCTAACGTAGGCAAGTCAACACTTACCAACCGTATACTCGGGGAAGAACGTGTAATTGTTTACGATATGCCAGGCACAACCCGCGATTCTATTTATATTCCGATGACCCGTAACGACAAAGAATATATTTTAATCGACACAGCTGGTGTGCGTAAGCGTAAAAAAGTAAGCGACGTGGTTGAAAAGTTCTCAGTGATTAAAACCCTACAAGCAATTGAAGACTGTAACGTAGTGTTATTAGTCGTTGATGCTCGTGCGGGTATTTCTGATCAAGATTTAAGCTTATTAGGTTTTGCACTTAACTCTGGCCGTTCACTGGTTATTGCGGTGAACAAATGGGATGGCTTAGACGATTATGTTAAAGATCGTATTAAATCAGAACTAGATCGTCGCTTAGGCTTTATCGACTTTGCCCGCCTGCACTTTATATCGGCATTACACGGTACTGGCGTAGGTCATTTATTTGAGTCGGTAGATGAAGCTTACGAGTCAGCTACTAAGCGTATAAGCACCGCAATGTTACGTCGTATTATGGACATGGCACAAGCGGATCATCAGCCACCACTTGTTCGTGGTCGCCGTGTTAAGCTTAAATATGCGCATGCCGGTGGTTATAACCCACCACGTATCGTTATTCATGGTAACCAAGTTCATGATTTACCTGATAGCTATAAACGCTACCTAATGAACTACTACCGTAAAGCACTGAAAATTATGGGCACACCTATCAAAATCGAATTTAGAGAAGGTGATAACCCATTTGCCGGACGTGTTAATAAAATAACACTATCGCAAAAGCGTAAAATTCGTGCGTTTAGTAAAGAAAACCGTAACAAATAGGTACTAGGTACTAGGTACTAGGTACTAGGTACTAGGTACTAGGTA
>NZ_JACJDO010000002.1:0-196711 GCF_014163535.1 Pseudoalteromonas sp. SR45-4 | reverse complement strand
GATCTCCCCGAATAAGGTGCATCGACTTTCTCTGCACAACTGCATCATTTACGGTGGCCGTTAGATCACATGACTTCGCTATCTTGTGCTAGCTCGTCTCCAGCCTACGCCTCATATGATGTTTTAGTTCATCAGCTCACAGATTTGCTAGCGGCTTCCTCTAGACTATCTCTCGCGATTTAGCCCTTGCCATTCGCTGGTGGTTATCGTTAAATAACAGTATGTTATTTAAACGGTGATCTTCCTTCAGAGGGCATTCACGTTATAAGTTGATGCCCATGACGGGCGTACACAAAAAACTCTGCGCCTGTTAGCTAAGCGTTAGTTTTACTTTAAGCTCAGAGTGTTAATGGAATATTTATGCCAATAAAAAAATGGATTGTTCAATACGCTATAGCTCTACCAATTGTTTTTTCTCTGCTGACAAGTGTTCAATACTTAAAAGGCAGAAGTCTAGAATACTCTATTGAATTTGGTATTTTGTGGGCTTGGGTATCGGTAACCATTTTTGCTATTAGGCGTTTCTACAATTATCGCAAAAACATTAATTGTACTGTTTGCAATGATTTACCTGATAATAATCAAGATTCTGGTGGTAGTTAAACATAACAAACTGTTAAATAAGGATAAAAAAAGTTAGCTATTTTCGTTTCTCAACATTATAGCCAGCAATTTTTTGCCTCTGAATGAGGCGTTATGTACTCAAAGGAATGTTGAAATGCTCTACAAAATAGAAGAACAAGCTGACGTATTTGAAAAACTAGAGCCAGTCGAGTTCAAAGGTTTTTCTAGTTTAGCTAAAATAAAAGGACAGGCATAAAATATTGCCTGTCCCTTTCTAACACCTAAATACAATCCTTATCCATTTAAATGCCAGTGATCTAATAATGCTGTTATGTGGTTTACTTTTGGCTTTGTTACTTAAAATACAATGTGCTGAATTCAATCTGCTATTTACAAAACCCCAGCCTGCACAGCTGGGTTTGTACTAAACATGCGGGTAGGATAGCGCGCCAATGGGCCCACACTGTGCATTTTATTTGGTTATGTTGTTTTTTTTGCTTGGGCAATAAAGTCATTTAAGTAGTCTATATGCTGCTCGTTGTTACGAATACCTACAAATATTTGTTTGTTAATACCTTGCTCCCCAAACCTTAGGCTTTTGATAGGCATAGTTTTAGAATACTCGTCTATTAGCCAGCCTGGTAAAGCACAAATGCCGCGACCCGCAGCGACCATTTGTAGCATGATTTCGGTTGTTTCAATGGTTTTGTGTTTTTTTACTGAGCACTTTGCTGGATTAAGAAACTGGCTAAAAATATCAAGCCTTAGCGGCTCTACAGGGTAACTAAACAATACTTCTTCGCTTAGCTGCTCGGGTAATACAAACTCTTGTGTTGCAAGTTTATGGGATTTAGCAACTACGAGTCTGTGTTCGTAGTTAAACACAGGTATGTAGCTTATTTTAGGTTTAAAGAGTGGATCGGGAGTTATTAGTACGTCAATTTCGTAGCTTAGTAATGCACCTAAGGCGCCAAACTGAAACTCCTGCTTTACGTCAATGTCTATGTCTGGCCAGTGCTCTAAATAGGGCTCAATTACTCTAAGCAACCATTGGTAACAAGGATGGCACTCCATGCCAATACGTAGCGAGCCTAGTTCACCTTTGGCAATTTGATTTAGTAATAACTCAGTGTGTACAAATTGCGGTAATACTCTGTTTGCCAGTGTTTGAATATGCTCACCAGCCGCTGTAAGGCGCAAATTTCGACCGTCTTTTTTCCATATTGGCGTACCAACTTGGCCTTCTAGTTTTTTAATACTGTGACTGAGTGCCGATTGCGATAAGTACAACGAATTTGCTGCCTTAGTTAGGGTTCCATGTTCTTTTATGGCGGTTAGTATTTCTAAGTGGATCCTTTCCAGCACAAGTTAACTCCTATCTATAATTTAGCTTTAATGATGACTGATATTCATTGGTTGATGAAATTATATCATTTTATCAAGCAAACAAGTTTATTTACTATTAAGGTGGGAATAACTAATTATAACAATACGTTATATTAAACTTAGCGAGAGCTGAGTTTGTAGAGCATGCTAACGTAATTGTTTTATTTAAAAACCTAAAAGCAGGGGCTGTAATTACCTCGTAAATTGACTGAAAGGTCTTTGTTATGATTAAAAATAGAAGTAATAATTAATGAATATCATTGAATTTATAACAAGTAATATATCTACTTTGTTGGCACTGGTAGCCACAGGCGTATTTGCTGGTATTTTAGCAGGCTTACTCGGTGTGGGCGGTGGAATTGTAATTGTGCCTGTGTTGTTTTTTTTGTTTCAGAGCTTTGGGGTATCGCCAGAATCTGCAATGTTAATTGCAACAGCCACGTCTTTGGCAACCATAGTGCCTACATCTATTAGTTCAATTAGGTCTCACAATAAAAAAGGCAATGTGGACTTTGACCTTTTAAAACGTTGGGCTGCATTTATTCTTATAGGTGTATTGCTGGGTAGCTGGTTAGTTACTCGGGTTGATGGCAAGTTGCTTACGGTATTGTTTGGGGCAATAGCGCTGTTATCTGCACTTAATATGCTGTTTAGAACGGGCAAGTCGGCGTTGTATCAAAAACTACCTGGTAAAGTAGGGCAAAGTGTTATGGGCGCATTTATTGGCTTTTTAAGCTCTATGGTGGGAATTGGTGGCGGCACTATTTCGGTGCCATTACTTACTTTATATAACTATCCTGCTCATAAGGCTGTTGGTACAGCTGCAGCAATTGGGTTAATTATTTCATTGCCTGGTGCGCTAACTATGTTGATATTGGGCAGTACGCCAATTGATGCGCCAGCGGGTACCTTTGGTTTGGTTAACTTATTTGGCTTTGCGTGTATTGTACCGCTAACTGTGTTGTTTGCGCCTGTAGGGGCGTCGTTAGCTGCAAAATTAGATGCAGGTAAACTGAAGAAGGTATTTGCTTGTGTACTATTAATTACTGGTTTACGTATGTTAGCGCAAGTGTTTTTATAGGTTTTTAATTTAGTTATTGTTTGTTTAAAAAAGAATGCCCGGCATAGGAGCTCTATACCGGGCATTCTTTTATAAAACTATATTGAAGTGCTAATACTAGTTAGATTATGCAGATTTATTGGACTAACGTTTGTTAGCTAGTTCTTTGCGGATTATTTCTGCTCCTGCACTTAAGGCATTTAACTTAGCGTTTGCTACATTACGCGCTAAAGGAGCCATACCACAGTTGGTACAAGGGTAGAGCTTGTCGGCATCAACATATTTAAGCGCTTCGCGCAGGGTATTAGCAACTTCTTCGGGTGTTTCTATGGTGTCGGTTGCTACATCAATAGCGCCTACCATCACTTTTTTGCCGCGAATAAGTTCAAGTAGCTCCATTGGTACATGAGAGTTATGACATTCTAGCGAAATAATATCTATATTCGATTGCTGTAATTTAGGGAACGCTTCTTCGTATTGGCGCCATTCTGAGCCTAATGTTTTTTTCCAATCGGTATTGGCTTTAATGCCGTAGCCGTAGCAAATATGCACCGCGGTTTCGCATTTTAGTCCTTCAATTGCGCGCTCTAAACAGGCAATACCCCAGTCATTAACTTCATCAAAAAATACATTAAATGCTGGTTCATCAAATTGGATAATATTTACCCCTGCAGCTTCTAACTCTTTGGCCTCTTGATTAAGAATTATGGCAAATTCCCACGCAAGTTTTTCGCGACTTTTATAATGATCGTCATAAAGGGTATCTATCATTGTCATTGGGCCTGGCAAAGCCCATTTTATTGGCTGGTTAGTTTGCTGGCGTAAAAATTTAGCATCTTCAACAAAAACCGGCTTTTGTCGACTAACAGGGCCAACAACCGTTGGTACACTTGCATCGTACCTATCGCGAATTTTAACGGTTTTACGCTTTTCAAAATCAACACCGTTGAGGTGCTCAATAAAGGTGGTAACAAAGTGTTGCCTGGTTTGCTCGCCATCACTGACAATATCAATGCCTGCTTGTTGCTGATCGTGTAATGACAAGCGAAGGGCGTCTTGCTTACCTTCAATTAGTTCATCGTCTTGTAATTTCCAAGGCGACCAAAGTGTTTGTGGTTGTGCAAGCCAAACCGGTTTAGGCAAACTGCCCGCAGTTGACGTAGGTAATAGTGTATTGCTAATAAGTGTTTTCATGATAAATAGTGCCGTATATTTAAAGTTATAATTGAACCTAGCTATTGAGCGAAACTGTTAAGCGCCGCTTTTAAACGTAATTGGCAGAGAATTGTTCAAGCACAGTTTGGTATGGCTTAATTAGGTGCTCTTCGGTAAATTTTCCCTGCTGGCTGGCCATTTGGCTACGCTCTTCTCGATCATAAACAATTTGCGTTAATGAATGATCTTGGTTGTTCAAATTTGGTTGATAAGACTTTCCTGCAGGTGCATTTGCATTGTAAATTTCAGGTCGATAGATTTTCTGAAATGTTTCCATGGTACAAATAGTGCTTATAAGTTCAAGGTTAGTGTAATCATTAAGTAAGTCACCAAAAAAGAAAAATGCTAAAGGCGCTACACTGTTTGGTGGCATAAAATAACGTACCTGCAAGCCCATTTTTTTGAAATATTGCTCGGTTAAAGATGACTCATTTGGCAGGTATTCAACGCCTAAAATAGGGTGCTGGTTTTGAGTTTGATGATACGTTTTGTTATCAGATACACTAATACATATTACAGGTAGTTTATTAAAATTTAGTCTGTAAGTACTTGAGTTAACAAAATGCTGAAACAGCTTGCCGTGCAGCTCACCAAAGTTATCTGGGATACTAAATTTAGGTTGATTTTTATTATGATTTTGCAGCAATACGCTAAAGTCATAATCGCGCACATAAGAGGAAAAGTTATTACCTACAATGCCTTCAATGCGTTTATTAGTTTTATGATCAACAATAATTGTTTTTAATATTTCTATTGATGGAAAAGTATTACCACTGCCTTTAATATCTAAATCTACAGAAATAATCTCGAGTTCGACAGAGTAACGATCTCCTTTAGCGTTATCCCAATTCGCTAAAGCATTAAAGCGGTTATCAATCATTTTTAACGCGTTGCGCAAATTAGCTTGGCGGTATTTTCCTCTTGCCAAGTTAGCAAAGTTGGTTGTAAGGCGCGTATCGTTAGATGGCTGATAACTTTCATCAAGAGAAGTGCTCTTAATAGTAAATTTAAAGTCTTTTTTCATGATTTTTGGTATCCATTTATATAATTAAAGCTGAATTTTTTGTTTAACTTCTGAGGTTTTCGGTAATATCTTCAGATTTCCCTGTCAGTAGTCACCACAGTATTTTTTATTTTTACCTAAAGGCTTAATTGCAACCAAGTGCAGTGCGGCTAAAGGTAAAAGCAAGAATGTATTTTATACGTTGTTATTATTATGAATAAAATTGATTTAATTTCATTTATATATGAGGGATTCTCATTGATTTCTTTTATCGCTAGTTTTGCTGCGTTTATTAGCGTGGCTGTAGGTTTGTGAGGTGCATTTTTGAGGAGGAATAAGTTAAGTGAAATAATGTTTATTTAATCTAATAAAGCTAAGCAAAAGTATGTAGTAGCTGCTTATAAGTAAATAAACTTCTTTTTGTTTTATGTAAATAATTGAACTGAAATAGGAACTCGGCTATGGTTTATTTAGTAATAACAATAAATTAAAGCGAGTAGGTTTTAACACTCGTTAAGTAAAATCATATCAAGGATTAAATATGAAGATTCAAGCAAATGTAGGAACTATAGATATTTTAGGGCATTTAATACTGTGGTTTATTTTAATACTAATAACGTTTGGTATAGGCGCGTTCTTTTTTCCTTATTCGTTCTCTAAGTTTATTTTGAATCGCTCTGAGTTAATTGACGAACACGGTAATGCAAGAAAAATGGTTTGTAATACAGATATTTTTGGCAGCATTGGCCATGTAATTCTTTGGATTATAATTTCAATACTTACCCTTGGCCTTGGTTATGCCTTTTATTTTTATAAGGTGTGGAACTACTCTTTAAATAATACAACTATTGAGTAATTAGCCTTTATACGGCGCATTCGTTTATTAAACAAACTAAATTAAAAAGCATAACTTTAATAGGGTTATGCTTTTTTGTTTTAAGTAAAAAAGTTGAGGGTAAATACCATAAAACGAATAAAGGAGCTAACCCCATAATAAGTAAGCACCTTATAATGCTTAAAAACAGAAGTTTTATAAACAAAGTTTAATTTTAAATAATGCTATGTAGATATACAGCACGCTGTATTACAGGCTCAAGCGGAATAAACTCATTAGGTAAGTTACTGTTGATTGTTGCACTCAAACGCAGTGATTTATTATTAACCAAGCGTTATACGCTCAGGAACATATATTTATGCCACACGTAGAAATAAAATATTCAGATAACTTAAAAATAAACACAAAAGCAGTTTTTGATGTTATAGAGCAGATTATAAATAACAAAGACGCCAGTGCTGGGGTATGTAAGTCAAGAGCTTACCCATGCTTAGAATATAAACACTCACATATTCTCATTACAATATCGTTATTAACTAAGGCTCACCGAAATAAAGAATTTACATTAGCATTAAGTACTGAGCTAGAGGCATCTATAAAAAAACACCTTAAACAAAGCGTGTATTTTTCGTTAAATATAGAATACAGCCAAGCTTATTACACCACCAATGTTCACCTTGTTGATGGCGATATTTTGGCAGAAACATAAGGCTTATTACTATCTCCTCTTCGAATAAGGGACAGGCATAAAAATCATTTAAACTTTAAATATAATAGTGGACAGGCATAAAAAATGGTAATTCCCTCGCTTTGAACTACTGTTTATATATACATGTAAAAACAGAGTGCTAAACATGACCCGTGCCAGAAAATCACTCATAGATTTATCAGCAACACCTTATTACCACCTAATTGCGCGTTGTGTTCGCCGTGCTTTTTTGTGTGGCGATGATAAATACTCAGGCAAAAACTTTGACCACCGTAGGGAGTGGCTTGTTAAGCGGATGAAATTACTGAGCGATGTATTTGCCATTGATATAGCTGCTTACGCTATTATGAGTAATCATTATCATGTTGTGGTTAAAGTAAATAAAAACAAAGCGCTTGATTGGTCTGTTGAAGAGGTTATAAGGCGTTGGTATAAGTTATATAAGCAAGGAGACTCTTTGGTTGAACGCTTTTTAAATGGCGAGAAATTAAATGAGGCTAGCTTATATATTTTTAGTGAAATTATAGCAACATGGCGAGCACGACTTTATGATATTAGCTGGTATATGAAAAATCTTAATGAATATATTGCCAGGCAAGCAAATAAAGAAGATAACTGCACAGGAAAATACTGGGAAGGGCGTTATAAATCCCAAGCACTATTAGATGATAAGGCTATTTTAAGTTGTATGGCGTATGTTGATTTGAATCCAATTAGAGCGAAAATAGCTACAGAACTTGAAAACAGTGATTTCACATCAATTCAAGAGCGTATCCATAAATATAAAAACACGCCAAAAAATAGTAAACAACCTGCACAAAAATCAGAGCTTTTTGAGCACAAAAGCCAGCCAATGCAATTACTTAAATTGGGTAGTAATGCAGAACCAGACACGATCCCATTTAGATTAATAGACTATTTAGAGTTAGTAAGTTGGAGTAGTCGTTATTTTACTTGCAATAAACAACGGGAAGTAAGTAAAAATGTACCCAATATATTAGCCAAATTAAATATAGAAGAGGCTGAGTGGCTAAACGCAATTCAGCATTTTCGTAGGCAATATGCAAACTTTGCAGGGAGTAAAGTAAGGTTAATGAATTTAGCTGCGCAGAACCAAGCTAAGTGGTACAAAGGTGTTGGTTAATCTGTAAGTTATTTAATGCAAAATAAATACGAGCATCCGCTGTTTTTTTGTTCTAACCAGTAAAATTTACTCTTATTGTTTTGGCGGAAGTAAGCAGTTGGTGTGATTACTTAAATAACTAAACAACAATGATTTGAGGTCGTTAATAGATCTGTGTCAGCTTAAGTTAGCAAATATCCATCATATGAAGTGTAAGCCCCTAACTCTCGTTAAAATCTCCCTAAAATCGAATAAACTTTAACTGTTGTAATTCAATGAAAGCCATACACTGGAGTAAATAATAAATAAACTGTGCATTTGCTTTTTAATAAAAATTAAATGCCTGTCCCATATTAAAATTTTTGAAATTAAATAAACACTCTGCTTTTGTGCGAGTGTTTATTCATTGTATAGCTTAGTTAAGGGTAGCGTGCTTTAAAAATTTGCGAGCTTTTCAGCGGCTATTGCTGCGTTATTTATTACTCCAAGTTCTTGAAACTTAATACGTCCTTGCTCGTCTAAACCTGTCATTAAGTTGGAGTGATTAACTTCATTGTTGTCTATGTTTTGAAACTTTATATTTAATACCATGGCTAAACTACGAACGTCTTGTGGTGTGCCGGTTAATAAACTCCAGTTTTGTAAATTTAATTTTCGGCTTTGTGCAAATTCTTTTAGTACTGCAGGTGTATCTGTGTCGGGCGTTAACGAGACTAAAATAAAACCTACGTCTTGTTTTTCAGTCTCACTCAGCTTATTTTCAATGGCTTGCATGGTAGAAACAATAGTAGGGCAGGTATGTAAGCAGTGTGTATAAATAAGGCTTATGACTTGTTTTTTACCGCTAAAGCTACTTAAAGTACGTTTAGTAGCGTCTTGATCTAACCATGTACTGTTAAGCTGATAAACAGAGTTTTGTGGTATATTTTGCGAGTAAGCGTATGAGCTGGCAAGCATGCATATCAGCCCTAATATTTTGAGTGTTATATTATTAGAAATAATAGCTGGGTTATATTTTATCATTTTTTATTCCTTTGATTTCGCACAGCGAAACCCTAAATTGGGTAAAGTATATTTGGCCTGCAAACTAGATCGAAAGCCAAAGCGCATAAATGCGGCATAATCACTGGGATCAGCAGCGCCTTGTGCTCCTGCGGCGCAAAATAATTTTTGATTTATATCACTATCACCACGGGACTCGCCGCTGACCAAAGCGGAGTTAAAATCCTCTGTCCATTCCCAAATTAAGCCGTGTAAGTCTTGTGCTCCCCAATAGTTTGCTGGGTTAGTACCAACCTCGGGGAGCTGTTTGCTACTAGGGCGGCTATACCATTGTAAAATACGTTGGTTATAGCTTTTCTCTAGGCTGCCATTGGGCTGGGTTGCACTGGCACTGGCAACACGTTCCCACTGAGCAACCGTGGGTAAGCTTTTATTAAGTGAATGGCAATAAGCTTGGGCTGCAAACCACGATACGTTAACTACAGGGCTGTTTAATTGCCCTTGTGACGGCTGCTTTGGAGTTAGATTTTGTTGCCAATGTTGTAAATATTGAGCCTCTGCAAATATGCTAGGTATTTGCTGCGACTGCCAACGAGGGTTATTTATTACAAACGTTAAATATTGCGCGTTAGTCACAGGCATAACATCTATGCTAAAAGCGCCCACAAATGTTTGTGGGCTGTTTTTATTCATATAAAGCGGCCTGTAGTTACCCGCGGGCAGCGCTACCATTTTAGGAGGCTCTGCCAGTGTCAGTGTCATCGTTAATAAAGAAAAAATCATGTTACTTGCGCTGCTTAGCAACTTGTTCAGCAGAGACTTTTCCGCCGGCGTTATCCCAGTTATTTAGTACAAAGGTAATAACATTGGCAATATCTTCGTCATTTAGGTTCATTGCTGGCATTACGCCGTTGTAGTTAACGTTATTAACTTTAATCGGACCCGATAAGCCTTTAATAATCGCATTAACACCTAAAAGTGGGTTGTTGTTCAAATAATCAGACTTTGCTAAAGGCGGGAATGCTCCGGGAATACCTTCGCCATTAGCTTGATGGCAAGCCATACAGTTAGCTTCATAAACACGTTGGCCGAAACGTATTTGTTCATCTTTATTGTTGGCTGTTATTTTAGTAAAAGTATTGTCTAACGACTGTATTGCTGAGCCTTCTGGTAAATATACGTTTTCAGCTGTTTTGCCTGTAAAAATAGAATGGTCGTCAGGACCTTCTACTTTTAGCATTGCGAGTGCACCTTTGTTAAATGCTCTAAAAATAGAATGATCAACCAAAATAAAAGTGCCCGGTACTTCTACTTTAAATTCCACAATGGCAGCGCCGCCAGCGGGGATCAATGTGGTTTGTACGTTGTGATTTTTTAAACTGCCGCCTTCTACATAAACGGTATCAAAAATTTCGCCTATTACATGAAAAGAAGAAACCAAGTTAGGGCCACCATTACCAATATATAATCGAACTGTTTCACCTACTTTAGCGGTTAAAGAGTTTTCATCTGTGGTACTGCCTACTGAGCCATTAAATACTACGTAGTCGGCGTCTTCATCTATTGCTTTTGCCATATCAAAAGGTTGCAAGCCAGCTTCACCAAATTCACCTTTAGTATAAAAATCCCCTTGTACTAAATAATACTCTCGGTCTACGGGCGCAAGGCCTTCTTTTGGTTCAACTAAAATTAAGCCATACATGCCATTGGCTATGTGCATACCAACAGGAGCCGTGGCGCAATGATAAATATAAAGCCCAGGATTAAGTGCTTTAAAATTAAATGTTGAGGTGTGTCCTGGGGCCGTAAATGACGATTCCGCGCCACCACCTGGGCCTGTTACCGCATGTAAGTCAATATTGTGCGGCATTTTTGAGCTAGGGTGATTTGAGAGGTTAAACTCAATTTCATCACCTTCTCTAACTCGAATAAAGCTCCCAGGTACGGTTTCACCAAATGACCAAAATACATATTCAACGCCATCGGCAATTCTCCCTACTTGTTCTCTTGTTTCTAGGTTGATAACTACTTTTGCACTGTGATCTCTATTAATGGCGGGCGGCACCATAGGAGGAGGCGTTAGTATTGCTTGTTCAGTTTTTAAATTACTGGCAGCAAGTAGGTTACCACTAAATAAAATAGCTATTAGAGGGAGCCATAGGGTGTGCTTATTAGGTTGTATTTTCATTTTATATTTTCCATTATAAATGACGATTAACTTAGTATTGCGCTTAAGTGCAAAAATGACTTGATACAGATCAATTAACTGCCGATGAGCAAAAGTTTAGTACTGATCAGCAATGTTAACGAGTTTGATTTTAAATCTATTGTTTGTTTTTATTGAGGTATAGCTTTTTATGAGTGAGTTAACGATTTATTGTTGTAAGCATGCTTTTAACTTTCTTTGGAAACTATATAATTAAACTTATATCAATAAGGATGATGATGATGACAAATAAAGTAGAGGTTTCGGCCAAAAGTGGAATGCATTTTAAGTTTTACAGTGATGACGTAGAAGTTACTTATTACTGCTCGCCCGTATCGGGAAAAGAAGTTGTAAAAGTTAACGGTGAGATAGTTAGCGAAGCACAAAACTTTAAGTTTAGCTCTAGTCATCAGTTTGAAATAAATGGCAACCCGGCCAAAATTAGGCTAAAAGCCCACGGTTTAACTAAAAACGTGACACTTTGTGAGTTTTTTGTGGCTGATGAATTAGTTAAAGCTTATAAACTTACTTACGGTACCAAAGGTAAAGTTCCGCTTATGGCTCAGCTTGTTATTAGTGTTATTGCCGCTGCAGTGGGTTGGTTTTTTGCAGCACAGTTTTTATCATCTTGGTTAGCTTTTGCAATAATGATAGCGGTTTTAGGATTAGCAGTGTTTAAATTTGAAAAGCCAAGCTGGGAATGCGAAGAGGTTTAGTAACACCTTCATAAAACTTTAAATTACCTACCTTATATCCCGTATTTTTAACACTGCAGCGAGCCTTAGTTGCAGTGATTTTATTTAACTAATAAAGTTAACAAAATTTATTGCTCATTTACCTATTCGAGTAGTAGTATAGCCGACCTTTTTAGCTCAGTAACTGAGCTAAATACTACTATGAAAATTTAGGTTATTAATGAAGTTATGTATTGTCGGTTTTTTATTTGCGTTTAGTGCCTGTTTTAGTTCCCTTGCTTTAGCGCAAACTACGCAAGAGTATAGTGCTGTGCAAAATGTTTCAGCAGATGCGGCGGGTCATATAAAAGTTGAGACGTTAACTAACATTGAACCTAATAACAGCTACGACTGGCACATTCATTCCTACTGGGAAAACCGCTATGTTACTGAAGGGCGTGATAACTTAGCAAATAAAGGGATTACCTCAGTATCTACAGAGCTAAATTATGAAAATTTCATAATTATTCCTTGGTTTGCTAAAGGCATTAATACCGATTATTCAGAAGTGAATTTAAATATAATATACGCAACGGTATTATCAAAAAACCTTGAGCTATTAAGTGGGTATAGTGCAATTGCCTCGCGCGAAGAAAGCAGTAACGCTTACGATAATGAGGTTAGCCTTGAGCTTATTTACTCTTTTGCACAGCAGGTTCAGCTTATAAGTAGTTTATATTATTCATTTGATGCACAAGGTGCTTTTTTAGATGTTGCGCTAAATAAACATTATCAATTAACGCCCGTATTACAGCTTGATTTTAAAAACCAGTGTTGGCTTTAATTCAGGGTATGTGGCCGATGGGCATAATGGTGCAAATCATGTGCAATTTAGTGCGAATTTATCTTACTCAGTAATAAAAAACATGCAGTTATACGCATATAGTAACTATAGTTTTGCTATTAATAAAGATTCAAACCGCTATGCCGACGATGAATTATTACAAGATGTATTTTGGGCGGGTCTTGGTTTAAGTTATCAATACAGATAGCGCCGATAAATATAAGTTAAATAGTCATTGTGCTAGATCATTAAAAGCTTACTTTAAACACTGTAAAAGTTTTAAACGCGCTAAACTTCTTAAGTAACCTGAGCTCCGGATAATAAACTTATCTCAAGCAGCTGTTTTCAGCGCTAACTGCGTTGAATTTACTTGCAATAGGCCAGCTATTGACGCGTAAATTCGCCTTGTTTTCACTAAAAACCTCTGGCTAGAGAAAATAAAATTAAATATAACGATGATTCAATATGTTAGTAAATCTCTTAACCAGAGTTCAGGTTAAGTACGGTGTGCTTGAGAAGTAAAGAGCGCATTTATTTCTTAGATTTTTAGAGGTTTTATGGCTATAAAAAACACATCTACCCATTACAATAAACTCTCAATAATCCTGCACTGGCTAATGTTATTAGTATTAATTGCTGTGTATGCATCTATTGAACTACGGGTTTTATTTGATAAGGGCACAGAAACTCGCGATTTATTTAAAATGTGGCATTTTATGCTGGGGTTATCAGTTTTATTGCTTGTTACTATTCGGCTATTTATTCGTTTAAAAAGTGGTTCTAAACCATTAATAACGCCCAGTCCAGCAAAATGGCAAACCATGGCGGCTAGTATTACGCACATTGCACTTTATGCTTTTATGTTTGCAATGCCTTTGGCAGGTTGGTTTATGCTGAGTTTATTTGATGCGCCAATCCCTTTTTATGGTTTTGAATTACCCGCATTAGCGGCAAAAAACACTGATCTGGCAAAACAAATTAAATACCTACACGAAACAACGGGCGTACTTGGTTATTACTTAATTGCATTACATGCCAGCGCAGCACTTCTGCATCATTATATTATTAAAGACAATACACTTAAACGTATACTGTTTAAAAATAACGGTTAGTAAAAATGCCGACTTATAATTTAAGTCGGCATTTTAATTATAAAAGGTATTATTTAATAACAGCATGTTGCAGCTTATTACCCAGTATTCCACCAAGCAGTAAAAAAATTAGGTAAACCCAACCTGACAATGAAAAGTTAGCGATAGGGGTAAATAATGCACCTACATTGCAGCCATTGGCAAAACGCGTACCAAACCCCATTAGTAGCCCGCCAAGTGCAAATAAAGCAAACTGTTTAGCTGAGTGGTTTATTTTAAATGAAAACGAAAATTTACCCATAAGCAGCACGGCTATTAATGTGCCTAACATTATTGCAAAGTTTTGTACCGAAATAGCATGATCAAAAAAGCCTGTAGTAAACATTACTTCGGGTCTTAGAGTATAGTTTGCAATATCGTTTGCGCTTATGCCAAGTTGCATTACAAGCTTACCAAACCATATGCCAAAAGGGGTAGAAGCGCCCCAGCCCGAACCAGTTGACGCCATCATTACACCAAATATAATTGCAATTACTAAAGCAGAAGTGCGCATTTCCCACATGTTTCCTATCCAGCGTTTATATGTGTGGGTGCTAAAAAATGTAAATTGTTGTGTACTGTTGTGTAATAACTGGTTTTGTCGGGCTATTTCACCGTCAACCCCTAAATAAGATCCACTTTTTTGTCGGTAGTTCTCATATATTTTAGCCAGCACTACAACAATTAAAGCAAAAGCAATCGTAACTAAAATAGCAATAAAGTAGCCATTTAATGGCCCCCAACTAAACAAATCGGGCAGGTAAACACCTTGCCCAGCATAACTACTTGTAGAGATTACACTTTGCGTGATCCAGCTTTGCGTTGCTTGTAGCGGAAAACCAAAAAACACACCTGCTCCAAAAAATACCAATGTTGTTAGTGCGCGTGGTACATCGCTTACCATTTCTACCATCATGCCGGTAGCACAGCAGCTCGACAAGCTCATACCGGCACCAAACATTACGCCACCAATAATCAGGCCTAAATTAATAGGGTTAACCCATAAGTTATAACTTGTTGAATCTGTATTTACTAATAAGCCAGCATTTATAATGGCAGTAATAACAAACATAAACATAAGAGTTTGCAATAGCTGTGTTGAGCCACGTCGGTATGCGCGATTAATGCTGCCAGCAAAACCAATTGAACCTTTCGCTAAGGCAAAACCCAAAGCTAAGCCTAGCAGTAGACGTAAAAACAGTGATGATGTTTCGAGAAATAGTGCCCCTAACAAAATAGATAAAATTGCAATAGCGCTACCTAGTATGGCTTGTTTTTTATTCACGTAAGTACCTAATAATTAATAATACAAAGCAGAATTGTAAGTGAAGGGCGGATTATTCTATTGTGCTGCAAATAAGTCCAATGCTACCCTATAACTTGTTGGTATATATACGTCATTAATACTCTATGCTGTAAGCAAGTGAAGTAGTTGATTAAAAAAATATATGAGAGATTTAAAGCGGACTTAGGTAGGAGGTATTTTAAGTAAACATTTATAAAATAATATAAACACTCTATTTGCTAATAAAGTGTTTTATATTTGTGTTTTTAGAAATAGTGAGTAGCTTAAAAGTTGGCAAGCTCCTTAGCAGTGAAAGTTGCATTACTAATTACACCCGTTTTTTGAAACTTGATTCTGCCTTGCTGATCAAGCACCGTCATTATATTAGAGTGCTCTACCTCGCTATTCCCTATATTTTGATACTTAATGTTTAATGCTGCAGCTAAGCTGCGCACATCATCGGCTGAGCCTGTTAATAAGCTCCAATTATGCGCACTTAGTTTTCTGCTTTGGGCAAAGCTTTGTAATACCGTCGGGGTGTCTGTATCAGGGGTAAGCGAGACACCTATAAATCCAACATTGTTTTTTTCTTCATCACTAAGCTTATTTTCAATAGCTTGCATGGTCGACACAATAGTAGGGCAGGTATGCGCACAATGTGTGTAAATAAGGCTCACTATTTGCTTTTTACCACTAAAGCTACTTAATAAACGCTCGTGGCCATCTTGATCTAACCACGTATTATTTAATTGGTATATCGAGTTTTGAGGAATGTTTTGAGCTGGAGCCTGTTTGCTATTTTTAGATGAAGCTTGAGCATAGGCTTGTAAGTAAGCCTGTGTGTAGGTTTGTGAGAAGCCTAGTGAGTAAGCGGCTGAGCTGGTTAATAATGCCGTAACAGTACACATTTTAACAAATAGTGTTATCGATTTAAATTTTATCATTTTGATACTCCATTAAAAAACCACAATTAACTTAGTGCTGCGCTATTAAGCAAAAAGGGTTTATGCAGAACAACTAACTAAATGTAAATTTTGTTAACATTATTTAGTGTTGATTATTGATACTATCGAGTTTTAATAGCTGCACATCGTTTATTTGCACTATATAAATCATGTATAAGAACCCAAATGTAAAATAGTTGTTTTATTTTTGTTGAATGTGGTTTGCCTATTGTGCTAAGTTTTTAGCAGTTAAATATTTTCAAGTATCTAAAAATTAAAACTAATAATTTATATACTGACATTTACTTAACTACGCTATGAAGCATATTTATAAACAATGGAGAGTTATTAATGAGTGATGCAGCAACATTAAAAAGTGCAGACGAAAAGTTTTGTTCGGACTGTGGAGGCGTAATTAGTTTAAAAGCAGAAATTTGTCCTAAATGTGGGGTAAGACAAACAGCGCAACCTAATTCATTAGGTGGTACTGCGCCCAATGGTAAGAGTAAAATAGCTGCAGCATTGCTTGCGGTATTTTTGGGTGGTTTTGGTGTTCATAAGTTTTACTTAGGGCAAATTGGCTTAGGCTTTATTTATCTGTTGTTCTTTTGGACAGCTATTCCGGCGATCATTGCATTTGTAGAGTTTATTATTTTATTAACCATGAGCGATGAAGCGTTTAATAATAAATATGGTTACGACTAGAAGGTGTTTGACCTTCTAGGTTAAAGGTTATATTGCTTTAACTAACAATAAAAAACGCCAAAAGAATGTATGTGCTTTTGGCGTTTTGTGTTTTAGCTAGTAAAGCTAACTAATGTATATTTAATAACTTAGTAGCCATTCACTCAATAAACGCACGCCAAATCCGGTACCGCCAGCAGATACTTCGTCTTTGCCTTTTTTAGCTAATGCATTGCCGGCTATGTCAATGTGTACCCAGCGAGTGTCACCGGCAAAATGCTCTAAAAAGCTTGCTGCAGTAGTTGCACCAGGGCCGCTGGAGCCAACATTGGTTAAATCAGCAATATCCGACTTTAAAGCATCTTTATACCCTAAAGGCAGGCGCCATAAGTTTTCGTTAACCTGTTTACCGGCTAAGGTTAATTGCGTCACTAATTTATCATCTTGTGAAAATACTGCAGCGTATTCATTGCCAACAGCACCTACTTTAGAGCCAGTTAATGTGGCTACATCAATCATTATTTCAGGATTAAAGTGCTTACGCGCATACCACATTGAATCGCTAAGTACCAAGCGGCCCTCTGCGTCGGTATTAAGTATTTCTACACTTAAGCCTTCAGCGGTACGTACTACGTCGCCCGGTGCTACAGCAAATTGCGACACCATGTTAGCGGCCATACCCATCACTGCAACTACGTTTTTATCTGCTTTAGCAAGTGCCATTGCTTTTACAGTACCCAGTACCGCTGCTGCACCTGCCATGTCTGATTTCATTCGTGCAATAGATGCACCTGTTTTAATGCTGTAGCCGCCAGAGTCAAATGTAATACCTTTACCTATTAGGGCAATAGGTGCGTCGTTAGACCCTTTATAATGAGCAACTACAAGGCGAGCGCCTTGTTCGCTACCACGGCCAACAGCTTCAAGCGCTCCCATACCTAGCTCTTTTAATTGTGCAGGCTCAAGTACGCTAATAGTAACGCCAAGAGACTCTAATTCTTTAGCTGCATTGGCAAAGTCGACCGGGGTCATGTGGGTAGCAACTTCAGAAGTTAAGTCGCGGGCTAAAAATACCCCAGCTTGAATGCTTTGCAGTACTTTATATGTTTTTTGTGTTTGCTTAGTATTGGTAACATCAAATGTGTAACTAATGGTTTCTGTGTTGGCTTTTTGCTTATACTTTTCAAAGCGGTGGTCGCGTAAATTAGCGCCATGAGCAAAGTTAGCTGCTAACTCGGCATTATTATTTAAGCCGGTTACGTCATCAAATATTACACTTGCAGTTGTTACTTTATTGCCAAGTAAGCGAGCATGTATATTGCCACCTAATTTTGCAATACGGGCTTTATCTAGTTCTTTTTGTTTACCCGTACCTACCACTAATATACGATCGTATTTACTGTTTTGTGGTGCTATAAGTTCGGCAACACTGGCGTAATCGCCTTTAAAGTTTTCAATGTCTATTATGCGCTGTAAATGCTGTTTAAACTCTTTATTAAGTGCTTTAAATTGTTTGTTTTTTCCATCTTGGCTATAAAATACGACTAATGTTTGTGCATCTTTGTTTATGTTTGATGAGAAAGTAAACTCAGCTGCGTGCGTACTCATACCAGCACAAAGCGCTATAGCTAAGGAAGAGGCTTTAATTATGTTTGTCATTGTTTAACCCAAAAGAATATAAAGCCCTGTTTTACCTTATTTTAGCCCAATAGGTTAAGCCCTATACGTTGAATGCGCAATTTATAGCGATATGTAGCCTTAAAATTTAAACGAGCGCTATTACTTGAGATAAAACTTTAAATAAAATAGAGTATTACACAGCTAAAAGGGTTATTAATTTAAGCCGTTATACTTCCTTAATTGAGAAAATACAGTGCAAGCCAAAGAAATTCGTAACTTTTATATTAACGAAGAGCAATCTGTTTATTTGCTCTCACACCACGATGCTAAAAAGCATCGGCAGTGGCTTAATATATGTATTAAAAAACTTACCTTACTTGGTTACGAAAATGTAGAAATGATTGGCTCAGGCGCTTTTGGTTTTGTTTTTGCGGGACACGACGATACCGGCTTACCTTGGGTATTTAAGTTTTCGCGTATTACGCTAGCGCAAAGTATACGCGACCGCCTAGAAGACGAAGCTTACATGCTATCGCAAATTAACAATCCACTTGTACCTGAATTTTATGCATTTGAACGAATTAAAAAACAAGGCATTTTAATGATGGCTCGCGCCATGGGCGAAGACCTTGAAAAAGTATCGTTGAAAAAAGGCCGAATTGGCGCTGCAAAAATTATGACGCTGGCAGTGCGACTCAGAAACGTGCTGCTCGATCTGCGCAATCATAATACGGGTATAACGGCGCAGCCTATTGTGCATGGCGACATTAAACCTTCAAACTTAGTATGGGACGAAGCCAGTGATGCACTATCGTTAGTGGATTGGGGAAGCTCGGTATACGCGCAAATAGATAGTGACGGTAACCCCATTGCCAGTAATTTTATGGATTTAATGTCGGCAGACCTAAGCACTACTAACGCACGTATGGGCGATGTTTACTTTATTGGTGAAGCACAAATGTCGGGAGAGCAATCATCTCCACGCTTTGATGAGCAAGGCGTAGCGGCAACCTTGTACGCACTTGCTTCTGCACAGTCTTGTCGGTTTGGAGTAGACGTTATTCCGGCCAGCAGTTTAGGGCTACCAATAGAGCTGGCTAAAGTAATTGACGGTATGCTCTCTAAAAATAAACAAGTGAGAAATAGCGCAGGTGATTACTTTATGCGTAACATTACTAATATGGCGAAAGCCTACTTACCCGAGTTACCTAAAAAAGTAGTTAAAGCCGCGATTCCGTTTTGGTTTAGTTATGACGAAGAGCCCGAAACCGTTGTATACAGTTCACGAAAGCAGTTTTTACGCCAAGCCGATCATAAACAGCAATTGCTTGATGTAAACGATGCGCAGTTAGATCGTTACTACAAAGAGTTTTTGTTTGATACCGGAGATACCGAAAAAGCATTTTTAGCTTCAATTAGTCGTTTAGCAAAGTATCCAGCCGTAGGCGGATTAAGCTTTCATTGGAAAGATGAGTCACTGTTTGTTGAATCATCGCTAATTTTGTATAACGAAACGTTAGCCGCTGCATTTACCGATGCGGTAAATAATACCGTAATGCTGGCACAAGCAATTAGCCAAAAAGGGCTGTTTAAATGTTGTTTGTTTGACGCACGTAAAACCATTCAGCTAGAGCGCGATAGAACAGGCGCTTTTAAGTTTGAAAGTTTACCAGAACTTGATTTTGAAACGGTGAATGTAAATGCCAGTGATGTTACCCGGCCACATTCTTACTTTGAAGATGGTAAAGATCCCGACGAGCAACTACAACTGCCAAAAAAAGTAATTAAATGTGTGTTTGAGCTAAATCAAATACACCACACTGGCTGCATTATTTTTGAAGCGCTGCCCGATAGGCTCAAAATACATCATTACTACCGGTTGCTCGATGCCAGTAAAGAGGATGAGTTTAGGCGGCTGCTTAATAAGTTGATGCAATACGCAGTTAATATCACCGATGTAGGCGTGGCAGGATTTATGAAGTTACCTTATAAAAATACCCGTGAATTTAATTTGTGTGAGCAGCAGGGCAATCATTACTATCCTAAAAATCCAAAAATAACACTTTAAATATGGCAAATTTACACACTCTGCTGGCATACAATACAATAAACGTTAAATATAAAGTTAGGTGATATGGCTAAATTAAAACCGATAATTACGCTGCAAAGCTACGGTATTTACTCAACATGGGATAACGAGAGTAAAGCATTGCCGCAAATAGAGCAATTTACTACTGAGGTAATCGCTACTATTGATGTTGAATTTGGTTTGATCATAAATATTAAAAAAGCCAAAGGCGAAAAATTACATTACAGCATTTATCATCCTAATATACCCGATGATGAAGGCGACATAATGCCTCCTTTTACCGGAGTGGTGTATGTTAAAAACAGCGACTGGCATTTTTATTTAGGTGATACTTTATGGCCACCAATTAATAATAAACTTGGTAATTGGCGCATGACCATAGAGTACAATGGCAAACTTATAGCGGATAAAACATTTAATGTAGCACTGGCTACAGAGCGCTCGGCTGTAGAGTTTTGGCAAGATAGGGGATACAAGCCACTAAAGTAAAGTTTATACCTCTGTTGCTGTTAACTTATAGGGTATGAGTAAAAAGGCGTAATAAAAAAGCCGGCAATGCCAGCTTTAATAATGAGTGGTTTAACCTTGTGCTTTAGTTGCCCCAAGGATTAGTTGAGCTAACACGCTGTTTACGGGTACGCGCACGTTGCTTAGTCTCTTTTTTCTCCATAATACGCTTTGCATCAGTAAAGCTTAACTCACACGGCTCACCAGGTTTATGATCAGCAGGGATCACGCGATCACGCGGTGGCAGTTCGTATTGCACATCATCAGGACGTGGTAAGTTTTTAAGGCGATACAAATAAAAGTTATCTACTTTTTCTTGTGCCCACTGTGTTTTACGTAAAAATTTAACCGCCGATTTAATATCAGGATTATTTTTAAAGCAATTTAGCTGTAAATAAGCGTATAGGAGTTCCCACCCATATTGTTCAACCAGCTCTTCAACCACTTGTTCTAATTTTACGCCTTGCAGTGGATTATTACTGAAAAGTTCTTGGTTGCTCATAGGTGTTGCCTCGTTATTAAAATACAAAGTGTATTATAAATTTAATAACGAGGCTTTAACAGTGTAAAAAGCTTAACTTTGGCAATTAACTACAACACGGCCGCGAATTTTACCTTTCATAAGCTGCTCGGCGTTATCAATTACTTGTTCAAGCGTTATTTCAGTCGATATTTTATCAAGGTAATCAGCTGCTACTAAAGATGCTAAACGATCCCATGCTTCAATTCGGTCAGCTTTTGGGCGCATTACGCTATCAATGCCTATTAATCGAATGCCACGTAATATAAATGGTGCTACAGAGCCAGGTAAATCCATACCTTGTGCAAGCCCACATGCGGTTACAACACCTCCATATTTTAATGAGGCGCAAATATTAGCTAAAGTATGGCTACCTACTGAGTCTATAGCTGCGGCAAAACGCTCTTTTTGTAGCGGCTTACCTGGGTTTGAAAGCTCATCACGATTAATTACATTTGCTGCTCCTAGCTCTTTTAAATAATCACTTTGCTCCATTCGTCCAGTAGCTGCGGTTACATTGTAGCCAAGCTGATTTAGTAAATATATTGCAAAACTACCTACGCCACCATTAGCACCGGTTACCAGCACTTCGCCTGAATCGGGTGTTATGCCTTGTTTTTCGAGTGCAATTACACTGAGCATAGCGGTGTAACCCGCAGTGCCAACTTGCATAGCTTGTTTAGGTGAAATGCCAGCAGGCAAGGGGATTAACCAATCGCTATTAAGTGCTGCTTTTTGAGCCAGCCCACCCCAGTGTTTTTCGCCTACACCAAACCCATTTAAAATTACCTTATCGCCACTTTTAAATTCATCGCTGGTGGAGTGGCTCACAGTGCCTACTAAATCTATACCCGGCACCATAGGAAAACTGCGTACCACAGGCCCTTTTCCGGTTATTGCTAAGCCATCTTTATAATTTAAAGTGCTGTATAGCACATCAATAGTGACATTTTCATTCGGCAGGTCACTATTCTTAATGCTGCTTAAAGAGGCGCTGTAGTTATTATCATCTTTATTAATAACAATGGCTTTAATTGGGTTACTCATGGGATATCCTTTTAGACCGATCGTCTTTTAATTGGTAAAAAAAACGCATTAGGTTAGTAATGCGCGTAAAAACATTTCTGTATACAAAGTAAGTGGAGTATTAGACTTAGTGAGCTTGGCACGCATAACCGCACCCTCCCAACCAATCCAAAAGTACTCACTCATTAATGGGGTGTTTACACTGTTGGCAATTGTACCTTGCTGCTTTGCTTGGTTTAAACACACCTCTACCAAGTTTTGCCAGCTAGTATAACTTTGCAATAAGCGGGTTTTAAATTCGTCACTTAAGTGATTCAGTTCTTGATTTAAATTGCCTACTAAACAGCCACGCTTATAATCGTACTTCTTCATCCCTTTAATGGCACTTTGGGTAAAGTTGACTATTCGCTCCAGCGGGGGCACGTCACTTTGTTGTAAATAATGATTAAGTTTGGCAATAAAATAACTGTCGTAAGCATCAACAAGGGCAATACCGTACGCTTCTTTACTTTTAAAGTAATGATAAAAAGAGCCTTTAGGTACGGCTGCTTTTTTTAATATGGTATCGAGGCCAGTTGCGCTAAAACCAAACTCGGTTAGTGTTTCTAGGCCTGTGCGAATAAGTAACGCTTTGGTATCAGCGTTTTCTCTGGCTACTTTAGGTGGGCGGCCACGCCTTACTGGAGTTGGTGTGTTTTTGTTCATACAATATATTAGACCGATCGACTTTAAATAATCAAGCATTAATTGTGTTGTTTATTTAATAAGCTAAAGAAAATTTAAAATAATTAAAAAACAGACTAAATTAATTTGGAACTAAGGCTAAATTAGCCGGTCACAATATATACACAACAGTGTAATAAAACGATTTTTTAATCGTGTTTTTAAGTTAGATTAAACCGGTCAATACAGTGCAAGTACGACCACTTACTTTTTAAAAAGCTAATTCATCATTGCATCAGCAGCTTAGTTAAAGTCAAACTAATTAATTGCTTTTATAATTTGAATTAACCTTTTTTATTAGCTATTCATTACATGTAGATTTCACTAATGCTACAAAATATATAAATACAAAGGTGAGGATATTACCGATGAAGAGACAAAAAAGAGATCGTTTAGAGAGAGCACATTCTCAAGGATTTAAAGCAGGTTTAGCAGGTCGCTCTAAAGAGCATTGTCCCTATCAACAAGTTGATCCAAAATCAGAATGGTTAGGTGGTTGGCGCGAAGCAATAGACAATCGTAATATTTATAAAACATAGTATATAACTGAATTTAAGCAAAAATGCCTCCAAGTGGAGGCATTTTTGTATGTGTATTTTAATTATTAACAGTTAATTAAAATGCACTGGTGTCTTGAAATAGACCCACTTTTAAATCTTTCGCTTCGTAGATTACACGGCCATCTACTTCTACCGTGCCATCGGCAACACCCATAAATAATTTGCGTTTAATTACGCGTTTCATTACTAGGCGGTAGGTTACTTTTTTAGCGGTTGGTAAAATTTGGCCGGTAAATTTAACTTCACCCACACCTAGCGCACGGCCAAGACCTGGACCGCCAGACCAACCTAAGTAAAATCCAACTAACTGCCACATAGCGTCTAAACCTAAGCAACCGGGCATTACAGGGTCACCTTTAAAATGGCAGTCGAAAAACCATAAGCTAGGGTCAATATCTAGCTCAGCAACAATTTCGCCTTTACCGTGTATTCCGCCATCGGCAGTAATAGAGGTAATGCGGTCCATCATTAACATATTGTCGCTTGGTAAACGGCAGTTACCTTCACCAAACATTTTACCTTCACCACATAGGATCAAGTCTTCTTTTGTATAGCTATTTTTAGGTTCCATAACACTTATCTTCGCTTATAAATTGCCAACTACTTTAGCGTACACTTGTACGCTGAACAACTCGGATCAGTTAAAAAAGCTAAATTTAGCAGGTTTTTTAATCAATCGATTGGTGTAATTGATTTTAGCCTGATTAAACCGCGCAATTACAATCATAAATCATTATAATTACAGCTGACTTTTAACCTGTTTAAAGGAAATTTATGATCCTTTTTGTTAACTCACTAACAGTGATAGATTTTTCTTACTTGTGTAATAAACGCGGCGCAGTTGGCGAGAGCTGGATTGTTGATTTAACTTTGCATGGCAAACTAAACAATGAGTCTATGGTATTAGACTTTGGCTTAGTTAAAAAGCAAATTAAAGGCATTATAGATGAGTGTATTGATCATCGTTTAGCTGTACCTAATAATCTAAATGGCGTGGTTAGCGAATTTAGCGACCATAAAACATTAGATTGTACATTTGGTGATAACCACCATTTGGCGATGAGTGCTCCACATCAAGCTTATTGTATGATTAACGCAGATGAAGTAACTATTGCATCGGTTACAGATTTTTTAATAGCGACTATTTTGCCACAACTGCCAGATAATATAGAAAAAATTGAGCTGTCATTGAAGCCAGAGCATAATCAAAGCTATTATTACCATTACAGCCATGGCCTTAAAAAGCATGATGGTAATTGCCAACGTATTATTCATGGGCATCGTTCTCAAATTGGTATTAGTTTAGATGGTATTTCTATGCCTCGCCTGCAAAAAGAATGGTCACAAAAGTGGCAAGACATTTATCTAGCCACCGCTGAGGATCAAATTAAGGCAGACGAGTTACAACACGTTAGCGCAAAAGCTGGCGATGTATGTTTTGCATATACTTCAGCGCAAGGCTATTTTGAAATGGCTATTAGCGAATCGCGTTGCGATATTTTACCTAGCGATACCACGGTTGAATGCATTGCAGAATACTTAGCGGGTCAGGTAAAAGCACAATATCCTGAAAAAGCGGTAAAAATAACGGCCTACGAAGGAGTAGGCAAAGGGTCTATTAGCCATGCTTAAAACATTATTAGCAGCCGTGTTAATTTCCTCTACTAGCTTAAGTGCAATGGCACTTGAGCTAAAAGGGCAATTAACTCAAGGCGGTTTAGTAACCGGTAATATTAGCAACGCGCAGTCGGTTAGCTTTAACGACAAAACACTTAAGCTTTCGAGTAAGGGGGATTTTGTATTTGGCTTTGGCCGCGATGCACCAACAAATCACACACTTAAATGGGTTGATAAAGCTGGTGTTGAGCACAGTGAAAGCCTAGTAATTACTAAGCGCGACTATCAAATTGATAAAATTACCGGCGTTGCTAAAAAATATGTATCGCCGGCTAAAGAACTCAGCGCACGTATAAGTAAAGAGGCTGCTGCGATTAGAGCTGCGCGCCAGGTTAATTCTGACCTATTGTACTTTTTAGATCCTGTGCTAAAACCTGCACAAGGGCGTATATCTGGGGTGTATGGTAGCCAACGTTATTTTAATGGCGAGCCACGCAGACCACATTTTGGCTTAGATATAGCCAATAAAACGGGGACACCTGTGTATGCACCTATAAGTGGTACAGTGGTGTTTTCGCAGCCGGATATTTATTATTCAGGTGGCACACTTATTTTAGACCATGGCCACGGCGTTACCTCTACTTATATTCATTTAAGTAAGCTTGATGTAAAGCTCGGCGATAAAATTGAGCAAGGTAGTAAAATAGCTGAAATAGGTGCAACAGGGCGGGTAACAGGCCCGCATTTAGATTGGCGTTTTAACTGGCAAGGTGAACGCCTTGATCCGGCCTTATTAATGCAAAACAAATTAGCTAATAAAAAGTAGATACTATGACACAAGTAGAGCGCGATGCTATTATCGCGCAACGTATTAAAGATTCCACCACATCGGTAACTAAAACAGTGTTTCCGGGGCGAACTAATCACCACAACACTTTATTTGGTGGCGACGCTTTAGCTTGGATGGACGAGGTTGCTTTTATAGCGGCAACGCGTTTTTGCCGTAAGCCTTTAGTTACCATTTCATCAGATCGAGTAGACTTTAAAGAAGCTATTCCTGCAGGTACTTTTGCTGAACTTATAGCAAAGGTGGTGCATGTAGGTAATACCAGTTTAAAAGTTGATGTCGATATACTTCTAGAAACTATGCATAATGACAACAAGCATTCTGCTATTAGTGGCAGCTTTACCTTTGTTGCAGTAAATGATGATCACCGACCAACTCCTGTGGTTTGCGATAAAATGATTTATGGTTTTGACAAGTAAACATTAGAATAAAGTATTTTAATGTTATTAAAAATAAGCACTTTAAGTAGTGCTTATTTAAATACCAATAAAGAACACATCATACTAATTAATTGCAAAAGATATAGCTAAACAGCAGAGTCAATTTTAATAAAAATTATCAAGGTGGGAGGTCGATAACCTAATCTATTATTAGGTTATCGTTTTACACTACTTAGGTTAAAGCACCATGGCGGCTATCCAGCCAAATATTAATAACGGTATATTAAAGTGAATAAAGGTAGGCACTACTGAATCCCAAATGTGGTCGTGCTGGCCGTCAGCATTTAGCCCGGAAGTTGGCCCAAGTGTAGAGTCAGAAGCGGGGGAGCCTGCATCACCTAACGCACCGGCCGTACCCACTAAAGCAGCAGTGGCCATAACCGAAAAGCCCAGCTCTAAACATAAAGGAACAAATAAAGTAGCTATAATTGGTACGGTTGAAAATGAGCTACCTATACCCATGGTAATAAACAATCCAACTAATAAAATAACCGCTGCCGCAATGGGTTTATTCCCAGCAAATAACTCAGCGCCACTGTGTACTAAACTAGCCACATGACCTGTAGCTTGCATAACAGCTGCAAATCCTTGAGCAGAAATCATTATAAAACCAATCATTGCCATCATAGCGACGCCTTTACTAAATACGTCGCCATTATCTTCCCATTTAACGATACCGAAAACGCTAAAAATCATTACACCCACTAAGCCGCCTAAAATCATTGAACCGCTAGCGTTTTGCGCAATAAGTGAAGCAAGTACAGCAAACAGGCCAACTAACATTACCTTTTTTGGGTTTTCTACCGTGGTTTCTTTACTTTCTATGGTAAGCGGTAGCGCTGCGTAGTCGCGACGTTTTCTGTAACTAAAAAATATTGCAATTAATAAACCTGCAAACATGCCCAAAGCCGGAATTATCATTGCCATAGGCACTTGGGTATTTATTATTTCTAAACCGTTATCCACTAAATTTTTATGGAGTATTGAATATAAGTAAATACCACCAAAGCCATACGGTAGTACCATATAAGAAGTAGCTAAACCAAAAGTTAAAATACAAGCTATTGCACGTCTATCCAGCCTAAGTTTATTAAAAATTACCAGCAGCGGTGGAATAAGAATAGGAATAAAGGCGATATGAACCGGCACTAAGTTTTGCGATGAAATGGCGCAGATCATTATTATAAATAAAATAAAATAACTGAGCAGGGTTTCACTGCCACTTTTTTGTGCATTAACTTTAGCTAATAATTTTGCGGCTAAAATACGTGTTAAACCTGATTTAGAAATAGCCACTGCAAAAGCACCTAACATGGCATAACTTAGTGCTATTTCAGCACCTGCCGACAATCCCGAATTAAAGGCGTCTATACTTTCTTTTAAGCCCAAACCAGCGGTTAAACCAGCAACAAGGGCACTTATTATCATTGCAACAATAACATTTACGCGGACCAAGGTAAGCCCAAGCATTAATAAAACGCCTATAACAACCGCATTCATAGATTTCTCTGTTTCGTAGATTTAATTAATTTTATCAGATATTTTGCCTGAGTTTTACGTTCTTTATTAAATGGTTTTTTAGCATAACGTACTTGGTTAAATAACTGACTAAACTCGAGTAATTGTTGCTCAACATGCGGCGCTTGCGATGCTAAGTGTTGTAATTGTTGAGTAGGCGTTAAATGATCGGCTATCTTAAGTTTACGTTTTTTAGCCCAATTTATAAGTTGTTCAAACTCTTTAACCATAGGAGCTAATTTAGTAGCGGGCTTAGGCCAATTTAAATAAACAAAATAACTAACAAAAGTTAGCCCTAAAATAACAATTACAGCCAGCGGTACCAGCCAAATATTTTTGCTGCCAAAAATAGACTTTAAAAAGTCGTTTTGTTTTTCATCATCAAAACCAAGTACCCAGCTAGACCACCTATAATCTAAGTTTTCTAGCTCTAGCCTTAGCCAATTAATAGCTGCAAAGTTACTTAAACTAACTAAACCAAAGTCGAGATTGCTTTTAAACTCATTATTTAACTCAGTATTTTGTGAAAGCGATCCTGTAAGCCTATCGGGAGCAACCACCGCTGTGGCATCAAATATTTGCCAGCCTTCATTATCTAAATACACTTCTACCCATGCATGTGCATCATATTGGCGAACAGATAAAGTATTATTATCTGTATTAAGCTCACCACCTAAATAGCCACTGACAACTCTTGCCGGTATACCCGCACTTCTAAAAATATAAGCTGCGGCACTGGCATAGTGGCCACAAAACCCACGTTGTTGCTCAAACATAAACTGATCAATAGTATTGTTGCCGCTCATTGGCGTCGGGTTAAGCGTATAACTAAATTTTTCGTCTATAAAGTACTGTAGTAATGCATTGTAAAAATCACGGTCGCTGGTTAAGTTTTGTTTTAAATTATAGGCAAGGGCACTTGCTTTGTTATTGTCGTTATTTACTAAGTGTTTGTAGTGTTTAGTTTGCCACTGTAATAAAGGAGCATTTGTTAGTGCAGAGCTACTTGCTGTGTATTGCACACTTTTAGCTTGGTAATTTTTTTTACGCAGTAAGCCCAGTGAGTCACTCTCTACGTTATCGTTATTACTGGTTGCAAAGTTGAGCCCATATAACCACTTTTGACTCGAGGGCTCGGCAATAATCGAATAGTCGTATTTTGTTAAACTACTAACTTGTTGCGTTTTAGTTTGAGTTACGCTGTTATGCTTTAATAAATTGGAAGTGAGCCACGCATTTCCGTTAAACTCATCGTGTACTAAGGCACGCCAATACAGGGGAGCTTTAGGTGCTAGATCATTAAATTTAGCTCTAAAAACCAGTTCATCTGAATTAGATAACTTGGCAATATCAAACGGATCTATTTGCTCAGACAAACCAGTTTTAGCTAACTTTGGCCCAGGTAGTTGCCAAAATGCCGGCATTTTTGGTAAAAATATTAATAAAAATACCGCCAGTGGTAATGCCAATAATAGTAATTTACCGCTTTGTTTAGATGCGACTTTTAAATTATGTTTTGATTCTAACAAGCCCAGTACGGCAAAATTTAAAATGTACAAACTACTCACTACTAAAGTAGTTAAAATACTTTGGTTAAATAAATAAACCGCCGAAAGCGAAAAAAATGTCAGCGTAGTTATTACATGATAATGCTTTTTAGTTTTCGCCTGTAACAACTTAAATAAGCTTGAAAGCAACAACATAGCCACAAATAAAATAACCGTGTCGCTAAATCCCACACTAAAAAGCATTAACCCTAAAGCAAGTGCTGCTAAAGCGTTAGCCAACCAGGCATTAGGTTTAGTTTTATTACTTATGGTTACATAAAAGTTCCACGCACAAAGTAGCGCTAGTACACTAATAAATACAATTGGTAAGTGAGCAATAAAAAACACGACTAAGCAGCTGTATATAAAACACAGTGAATAATTTATTACTTTTATGTTTTTTATTGCCGTCACTTTGTATAACCATTAAATGTACTAAGTGATTCTAAACAAAGTGTTTTATGTTGCACACCTAGGTTGGTAGCTATTATTTTACTTGGTAGTTTTAGCATAAAGGGGGTGTTATTCTCTGTTGCTTCACATACTAAAAAGCACAGCTGGTTTAAGCGTTGCTCGGTATCGCCATGCATTAAATCAAAATCAAATAATGCATCAGCAGCTTTAAAATCAACAAACTCTTTAACTAATAACTGCTGTGTTTTAGCAAAATGTTTCCAAGAAATTCTTTGCAATCCCATTTCAGGCAAGTGCGGTATTAATGTTTCAAACTCTTCACTACCGAGTTGTTTGGCAATACCGTTTTCGGCTTGCTCGGCTAGACTATTTATCTGAGCGTCACTAAACACCTTTTCAAGTGAAGGGTAAATATAAACACTTGATTGTAGTTGAATGTAGCTCCAAACAGTGATCAAGCCAAAGGGATAATTACTGGCAATTTTTATTCGCTGTAGTGAGTAACATCCGCGTTTGTTATAGGGTAGTGGTAAGCTTAGCGTTTGGGCTGCATTGGTTATTTCATCATGATTAATTTGCGTTTGTTGATCGCCTTGATAAATTAGCATCACAGATTGGCAAATCGAGGGGCTTTGTACAGCAAACTGAACTTGTGGATTTTGTGGTGCAAAGCTCGAAAGTGAATTTTTAAAAGTAACAGTTAAGCCTTTTGCATTGCTGTAACCCAGTAGTACAGCAATAATCATTACCACAAACATTAAATAAGCCATGATCAAAATTAAGTTGTTTTGATAGTTAATCCCCATCACAAAATTTAAAATAGCTACACTAATAAAGTAGCAGCCAAGGGCTGATGGAAAAACATAAATAGTTTTGTGTTCAAGTGTAATTGACTGTTTTAAATGTTTATTTTTTAATAATTTATTAAATATGGCACGTTTAAATGACTTAAATAAAGCAGGGCGCTTAGCTTTTTTATTTGGCATAAATGCTATACCGGAACCATAACAGCTTTTAATATTTGCATAACTTGCGCTTCGCCCGACTCATTGTGTAACCCTAAACGGTGCTGACAAACACTGGCAAAAACTGCTTGCACATCTTCAGGCATAACATAGTCACGACCGTCAATATAAGCCCATGATTTAGCAGCTTTTGCTAATGCCATGCTAGCGCGTGGCGATAACGATGCAGCAAAATTATTACTTTCGCGTGTATAATTTACCAATTCAATAATATAATCAATTACAGGATTACTTAGTATAATATTGCTAATTTCAGTTTGAATTTGAGCTAATTGTTGCTCAGTAATACGTTGTGGTAGCTGGGTGTAGTCACGCTTTTGCATATTTAGTAACAGCCTTTTTTCGGCTTCTTTTGGCGGAAAACCAAGGCTAATACGCATTAAAAAACGATCTAGCTGCGACTCAGGTAAAGGGTAAGTACCTGATTGATGTAATGGATTTTGTGTAGCAATAACAAAAAATGGGGTAGGAAGAGAATACTTTTTACCATCAACAGTAACTTGTTGTTCTTCCATTGCCTCAAGTAAGGCGCTTTGTGTTTTAGGTCCCGCTCTGTTTATTTCGTCTGCTAAAACAACTTGGCTAAAAATAGGCCCTTTATGAAAGCTAAAACTGTGTTCATTACTATTAAATACATTAGTACCTAATATGTCGGCTGGGAGTAAGTCGCTGGTAAATTGTATCCGTTGATACGACAAGCCTAAAACGGCTGCTAAGGCATGCGATAACGTTGTTTTACCCATGCCAGGTAAATCTTCAATTAGTAAATGGCCTTCACTAAATAAGCAGGTGAGCGCGAGCTTTATTTGTTGTTTTTTACCAAAAATAACATTAGATAAATCATCGATAATTGCACTAACAGAACTTTGCATACTAACCTTATTATTATTCAATGAGCTCTAAACGCTTCATTACTGTATCTACTTTTTGTACATTAAACGGTTTTGCTATAACCCCTTTAGCACCAAGTTCCCACGTATTTTCTACATTTTCGAAACTGTTATGGCCAAAGCAAATAACAACATGAATATGCGGATAGCAATTATTTATATAAGTTAAAATATCACTACCTTCAGAGTCAGGTATTTCGACATCTAAAAATATAACCTTTGGGGACTTTTCGCTAAGCAGCGGTTTTGCACAATCAAAATCTTCACACTCAAGAATATCTTCATAACCAAGATCCGTTAAAATTTGGTTTAGATAGTCGCGACTGTTTTTTGTATCATCAATGATTAAAATAGGTTCTAGTGGGTGCACAAATTCCATATGTTGTTACTTCTATTGTTAATACCATTTGAGTACTTTCAATACTAAGCTAACCACCTCATAAGCTCAAGATAGTAACTAAAAAACAGTCATTAATAACTGATTTAAATAATTTTTGCTACTTTGTCGTTTTATTAAATAACCTCCGCGCATTACTTATCCTTTAATATTGTAAAAATTTACGTTGCAAGTGATTTACGTTTAATTAATAAAAAACAAATTAACAATTATGGTGTTTTAACCTACTGATATAATTGACTTATTATTGCAAGGTAACGCATTGTGAATTTTTTGTTATTTAAATAGTTGACGTACGAACTTCTTGCTGGGATTATGACCACAAGAAGGGCTTATGCCCATACTGTAATTTAGCACTATATAACTCAAGCCAAACGCAGAGCTTATACAACCAAAGAAGCATATTTATGAAAGCTAAACATGTATTAACACTAACGGCAGCAATAGCGACTTATAGTAGCCAGGTACACAGCAACGATTTTAATTTAGGGTTAGAATTTAAAACAAATCACTTATGGCATGGCTCAATTGTAACGCCAGGCCCAATGGTTGCTGGTGAATTAACTTATAAAACGGCGGATAATAAAATCACCTTAGGTTTATGGGGTGGGACCTCTTTTGATGGTGAGTATCAGGAGTTTACTTATTTTGCTTCTTATAAGTTTTCAGAGCAGCTGTTCATTGAAATTGTTAATCATGGTAACCACTCGTCGATTAATGATGTAGATATTTTTGACTATTCAAGCGATCCGGATAAAACCGGAAACTTTATTGATGTCGGTCTTGGTTACACCTTTGAGGGCGAAATGCCATTATCACTTTACTACTCAGTAATAGTTCAAGGGATAGATACCTATTTAGATGAAAGTTCAGGAAAAAACAAACAAGCTTACACTAACTATCTCGAAGCTAGCATGCCCGTGTGGAAGGGTAATGAATTAGATGAGCAAGTCTCTGTATTTATTGGTGGTGCTTTTTCTTTTTTAGATCAGCAAAACTTTTATGATGATAACGCTAATATAGTTAACTTAGGTTTTACTTACTCCAAGAGCTTACAAATACTAGAGTATAATTTTCCTATATCGGCAACAGCTATGTGGAACCCCGCGCAAAATAAAGGTGCATTACAGGTCGCATTTACGTTTTTATAATTTTTATAGCTGTGGCCATAACTTGCACTTAGCTGTAATAGAAAAAATATGTTGTGAGCAATTAGAAAGCGTTAACTTGATTTCTATTAGTGCAATAACATGAAAATTCGACACTTTTATTAAATGAATGGTATATTTAGAGGGCTAATAACAATTAAATAATTCGTTCAATTAACAAAAATATTTTGCTGTTAATCAATTTTAATAGTCTTTTTATTTTGATTTTAAGAGGTTTCAGTGGCCAAGCTATCTAATACAGAAATTAGAAAACTCGATGACGCAGCAAGAGCAGGGTGGTTGTATTATGTTGCAGGTAAAACACAAGACGAAATAGCTAAAAAGCTTAATACCTCACGCCAATCGGCACAAAGAATGGTAGCGCTATCTGTTAGCCAAGGATTAATAAAAGTAAGACTCGATCATCCTATTGCTAAATGTATGGATTTGGCTGAACAAATTAAAACACGTTTTGGTTTGCTCTCTTGTGATGTAGTCCCTAGTGATCCGTCAGAACCTTCATCTACATTAGGTTTGGCACAAGCTGGTGCGGCTGAAATAGAACGCCATTTAAAATCACCACAACCAAAAGTTATCGCAATGGGAACTGGGCGAGTTTTACGCGCATGCGTAGATGAGCTGCGAACACAAGATTGCCAACAACATAAAATAGTTGCCATGTTAGGCAATATGGCATTAGACGGATCGGCATCGCCATACGATGTAGTAGTAAGAATGGCGGAACATATAAATGCTAAATATTACCCAATGCCGTTACCTGTTTTGCCACGCACCATTGAGGAAAAGCTGCAACTGCATTCACAGCAGAATGTTGCTAGTAATTTAAAATTAGCCACGAATGCAGATGTTACATTTGTAGGCGTTGGTAATTTAGGATTAAATTCGCCACTTCATAAAGACGGTTTTGTAAGCCTTGACGAACTCCAAGAGTTACAACAGCAAGGTGCTGTAGGAGAAATGATAAGCTGGGTGTTTGATAAGAATGGTAAGTTATTAGATTGTAATGTTAATCAGCGAGTAGCAAGTACGCCATTAAAAGTTAATTCAGATAAACAAATTTTTGCCATAGCTGCCGGAGAAGAAAAAGTATTAGCCATTTTAGGTGCGCTAAGATCTAAAATGATTAGTGGGCTTATTACTAACGAATACACGGCCGAGCGTTTACTAAGTATTGAGTAACTTATATTTTAAATGGAATCCTGAAATATAATATTCCATGCATTAGATTACATACATTAGAAAATATTAATTAAATTTAAATGTACCAAACTGAGAATAACTAACTTAGATAAAAACCTCTTTAATGTCCGATACCGTCTAGTATTGGACATTGCAGGGCTAATAAAGAGAATATATAGCACTCCTTATTAATACACATATAACTACCTATAATTTATATTATGTTAAATAGGGTTTGCAATAAGCTATTCAGTATAACTATGTGTGTTGTAAGCCTTCTCGTTACGAGATTATTAAGTGTATTTTACGTTTTTAAGCAAATTCAATACAGCTGCTTTCCTACTACTACGAATACATAACTTTAAATATGGATGCTTTACTTACATGAGCCCTATAAAGCAAGTTTGTTATTTAAACATGTATTTGTATAAAACAACCCCGCTGATAATTTAGCGGTTAAAGTTCTCCTTGTTTATAAAGCGCACCTATCTATAACTAACCAGTCTGCAAGTATATTGTTATGCCTTTGCTATATTTTCAATTCAAAGAACGGAATTTTGCTGCTTACTATTTATGTGGCTTCTTATACTCTTTGTATATAAACACTAATGTTGCAATTATTATCTTATCTAGCTTAATGAATCAGCCCCCTTAAAGCATTACTTTTTTTGGCTATGCATAAATCACGAATTTAACTTAGGTAATATTCAGCTACTATTTCATACCTACACGTTACTTATAAATCTCTATATGCATATCCTTGCTCTCTGTATTATTTAACTTATTCTATAAATTTACTAGCAGCCTTACTGTGATTTTAACTAAGTGATAATTCAGTTAAATTTGCGCCATAACTTACTACATAATTAACGCCTATAAATAAGCTTAAGTCTTTAACCTAGTTAATCGCTTTATTTTATCCTCTATTCCAATAGCTAACTAACATTTCTATTTCAATCCCATGCTGTTTTATCACTCTTTATGAGTAACAATCCGGCCATAAAATTTGAATTGATATACCACATGCTTATACTTTGGCTATCAGTTGTAATAGTTTTTTATAAATAAACCTCAAAAAGATCTGGTTTATCACTGTTACACACATGGGTTTTACCTGTATTTACATAGCTAGTTTTACAAAATAACGCTATTAACAGTAATAAATCAGCTGGCTTAGTTCGTTTTATAAGCAGGTGCTTTAAATAGCCTATTATTTAGGGTTTTAATTTTCAGTTTTAGTTATATTTAGTTTAATTATTAGCCATTTAAATTATGTTAAATTGTGGTGTGATTATGTTTATCACAGTAATACGCTTGGTTATTCCCTGCTGATAGTGGTTTTAACTATGAACTTCTAAGTTGTTGAAAGACAGGTGGTATAAAGCAGAGTAATGGAAACGCGTTTCCCATAATGTTTGATTGCTATTTGTAGTATGACTTTTTAAGTATAATTTTAAGTGTATTTTAATTAGGCTAGTTTTAAAGATTGAAGTGCCCTGCACTGTATATAGTTATTGTTGCGTAATAATGTAATGAAATATGATGGTTAATCCGATAATATTCGCAGTACACTTGCTGTTAACGATAACCTAAAGCGTTAACATCAAGTAGCCACTGGTGATTTAATTAATTTTGCCAAGCTCATCTTTCAGATGTTTTAGTTTAAGCTTTCTGCTGTAATCTTTTTTTGATACTTACTAACTTTATCACTTTTACCTGCTTGTTTAGCATCTAGCAGATCTTCTTCATATTCAGCAATATCATTGTTAGCATCGTTTATTTTTTCTATTAAATCTTCTTTCAATATTTTTTCGTTGCAATTAGCTTTTGCTGCATGTAATGCTTTTTTCAACCCTTCAATCTTGTACTTATTACCATGTTCCTTCGCTATGGCAAGCTGGCTTTCTATCTCGCAAAATTTTTTTTCACAGCCAGTCAAATCACTACACGCTAATGATGCAGCAACCGGTGTGGATGACAGCATAAATAGAATACCTGCTGTTGTTGGTATTACTTTATATTTTGAAAATATATTAATCATCAGCTTTGTCCAAACATAATAATTATTAAATTATGCGTAATTGTTACAAACAAAAAAGCGCCAAATATAAATTTAGCGCTTTTAGAGTATGGCATTAACAGCTTAAATTAATGCAGTGCCGCAGTAAACGGAATGCTTTCACAAATTTTAGCTTCCGCTATTAGTAGCTCTTCTAGGCGTATGTCTACTTCTTCTTTATCAAAATACTCATACGCTAGTTCTACAAATAAGTTTTTATGTTTTTCTTCTGATTCGGCAATCGCAATGTAAAACTCTTTTTCTTTGCCCTCTGGTAACGCTTGCGCCACTAGTGAAAAACGTTCGTGCCCTCTCGCCTCAATAACCCCACCGACTAATAATCGATCCATTAAAAAACCGTCGCGGCCGTGTCTAAATAAAGCACGTATTTGTTTTATATAAGGGTCTTTTTTGTCATCACCTAAATTTACATCACGTGAAATTAAAATTTTCAGCACTTCTTTAAAATGAATCATTTCTTCAAGTGCTAAGTCTGCCATAGCTGTAACCAGTTTACGTTTATCGGGGTAATGCGACAGCATAGACATGGCCATACCCGATGCTTTTTTTTCGGCTGCGGCGTGGTCTTGTAAAAAAGTATCGAAGTCATCAAGTACAACTTCGGTCCATTCAAATGGAGTGTGGTATTTTAATTCAAACATGCTCTGTACTACTTATAACAAGGTGTAAAATAATGCGCAGATTTTAGCGTATATTAGGTAAAAAATCATGCTCCTAAGCCTGTAAAGTTAAACCTTGTAGCGTAACAGTTTATCTATGCGCCCTTTTGCTGTTGATTCAACTTTTAGCGGATGTTTTATATCGTTCCAGGCAGTAACTTTGCCGCCCATATTCATTTTTTCAAAATCTGTTTTATTACTTTTAATCGCTAAAAAATCACAGAGCATTTTGTAGCTTTGCGGTTTTGCTATATTTATTGATAAAAAGCGTTGCTCTTGGTGTTTAAAATAATTTCTAGCGTCATTGATATGCGTGTTATAACAATGCGTTAAGTAACTATCATCGTTTATATTATCAATTGTTAAATTAATAAATGTATTTAAATAACAATGCTTTATATGAATATTAAAGCCACCATCAGTGCGTGTTAAATTAGTATGCATACGTAATAATAATTGCTTTATTGATGGTAGCCATACGTTAAGCTCACGCTCTAAATAAATAAATTTTGCATCCGGATAATACTTATCGAGAGCTTTATAATCATTAAAAATTGGCGTATCGGCAATTGCATGGGCGTTATCAAAACAATTGTTTGTGTAAGCAGTATGCGCTGTTGGTATACCAAACTCTAAAAAAGCATGGCAAACACTTGTAGTGCCTGTACGCGGTAAACCAATAATAAATATTTTGTTATTCATAATTAAATTTAACTAAAGCGGGTTAATAAAATAACTAAAGCACTTATAAGCATAGTTAAAAATGTAGCTATAACACCAATTTGGCGGTACTTTAGGTTTTTTTCTACTATGCCAAAATTATGAAAAACGCAGCCTATAAGTAGCATTGCACCAAGTGCATGGCAATAATGACTCGCTAACCCCTGATATTCTGCTAATAAAAGCAAAATAATAGCAAACGGTACATATTCCATAAAATTACCATGGGCACGAATTGCCCGTTGCAACTGTGGATTTTCGCCTTCACCAAGTGATATTTGCGCTGCCCTGCGCACGTTTATTACGTTAAAACTTAAGTAAATATAGTAAAATGCAAGTAATGCAGCGTATGTTGAAATGATCACAGTATTATCCTAATATTTTTGGCAATAATAACACACAAGTTAACCTTCATTATCAGAAGTTTAGTTTACAACTATGCTAAAGTATTAATAATACTCTTATACAATAAAGCATAAGGATTTTATGTTTGTACCTCGCAAAGTAGCCGACAGTTATCGAGAAATGATAAATAGTATTGGCTTTTACCCTTCTTTACTTTCAATTGCATTTTTAACCTTTGCGGTTATTACGATGTCGGTTGAATATATGCCCATTATTGAAAAGCTAAAGTCGTTTATATCTGTAGTATTAGTCGATAGCGCCGAAAATGCGCGAACTGTTTTAAGTACCTTAGCCGGCAGTATTATTTCGTTAACTGTGTTTAGTTTTTCAATGGTAATGGTGGTATTAAACTCAGCCAGTGCCAGTTTATCGCCGCGTGTAGTACCTGGATTAATAACCCGGAAATCTCACCAACTGGTATTAGGTTTTTATTTAGGCAGTATTATTTACTCAGTAATTATGCTCATAAATATTAATAAACTCGAGAATGGCGCCATGGCTATACCGGCACTTGGGGTATTATTTGCGCTTATTTTTGGTTTGATTTCGTTAGGGCTATTCGTATTTTTTATTCACTCTATATCTCGCGCTATTCAAGTAGATAATGTTTTAAATGGTTTATTTAGCCAAACAAAAAGTGAAATTAAAACCATTATTAAAAGTCAGCAAGAAGCGCCGCTTAAAAATCTTCCCGACTTTACTGATTGGCATTCTATAAATAGTCAAACTGAAGGCTACTACAAAGGAGTGCACACCGATAAGCTTTGCGCCTTATTATCTGCAGAAGAAATTGAGCTTTATATCACTGTTAAACAAGGTTATTTTACAGTTAAAGGTTATCCATTTTTAAAGTGTAATAAAGATATTTCAAGTAATGATGAGTTAATTGCTAAAATTTTAAGCTGTTTTATTTTTTATATAGAAGAGTATATTAGCGACCATTACCGTTATGGTTTAACGCAAATATCAGAAATAGCCGTTAAAGCGATGAGCCCAGGCATAAACGATCCGGGTACAGCAGTTAAAGCCATTGATATGTTAAGTATTTTATTAATTAAACGACTTTCAATAAGTGATATTAATTACAGCTTTAAACACAGCAAAGATACGCCATTATTATATATACACGAAACCCGCTTTGATGAATTACTGCATGATAATTTTACCCCGCTACGTAATTACGCTAAAGGCGATGCGTACGTAATGACTAATGTGTTAGAAGCATTTAAAAATATTTTATTTGTTGCTCACGAAAATTCAGCGGCGAGGGAAAGTTTATTTAATTATTTAAATGCTATTGTTGATGACATTAACGAGCACGTAACGAATGAGTACGACAGGCAGGAAATTAATAATATGCTTAAATCAATTGCCCGTATTAGTAAGCAACAAGGTGATACATTACTGGCACGTTTTAAGCGCCAGTAATGTATAAACTTAATCTATATAATAAACTGCATAACTAGATGCAGTTATAATGATTTCACCTGCATGATAGGCATCGGGTACATAATTACTCGGTGTACTATCTGAGAGCATCACTTTTTCGGCGCGCATATAAGGGGCTGATTGCACATTTAATGGCTGCATAGATGCGCTATATAAGCCTTTTAACTCTACGCCAAACTCACTGCTAAACTCTTTAGCTGCATCGCGAGTATCTTTTATAGCCAGTTTTTGCGCTTTTTTGTAGAGTTCATCGTAATTGCTTGCTAAAAAACGCGTATGGTTAATTTCGTTAATACCATTGTTTACTAAGTTTTGTAGTAACTCGGGATATTTATTAATGGCATTAAGCTTAACCGTTAAAGATCTGCTAACCCTAAAACCTTTAAATTGCTGCTCACCGCTTTCACGATTATATTGGCTTTCTCGGTTTATTGATATTTGCCCGGCATTAATATCTGCATCACTTACACCTAATGCTGTTACTAATTTTATTGCCTTAGCCATGGTTATATCGGTTTTATTTTTTGCAGCAATTAAATCTTTATCTATTTCGGTAATGCCAACATTTAATAATACATGATCTGGCATGGTGGTAATTGTTGCCTCACCTTTAACATAAATATGCGGTGTATCGGGTGTGGCCGCAGCAAATGCATTAAAGCTCAGTGCTGCACCTAAAAATAAAGTAAACGTTTTCATAAGTGAATCCTTTTATATTAACCGTAACAACTGGTTATATTACTAACTTTATTAAATTCGCAATCCTTTATTGGTCACTAATTTAATACAAAAAGTATTTACAGCTTGCTATATATTAAGCTTATTAAACACTTTAAGTGGTTAATTACAGATGAACAAGTACAAAAAACAGGCCGTAGCCTGTTTTTTAATTATTACTAAATACTAAGTTGCAGCTTTAAATGCTACTGCGCTTATAGTTACGGTACTTAGGTAACCAGTAGTTTTTATCGATAGCAGCCCATAGTGCGTCGTCAGAAATATCAAGAGCAACGCCCTCTTCAATCGCTTTTTTGCCTACAGCAAATGCAATACGTTTACTTAGGGTTTCAATTTCTGTAAGTGCCGGCAATAAACTCCCTTTACCTGTGTTTGCACGCGGCGATGATTCAGCCAGCATTTCGCTAGAAACACTTAACATAGCATCTGTAATACGCGTTGCTTTTGCAGCTATAACCCCTAAACCAATTCCCGGGAAAATATAACTGTTGTTACACTGCGGAATTGAGAAAAGCTCACCATTATATTCAACTGGGGCAAATGGGCTACCTGAAGCAACAAGTGCTTTACCTTCGGTCCAGTTAATAATATCTATTGGGTGTGCTTCTACCTGTTTTGACGGGTTACTTAATGGGAAAATAATAGGTTGTGCACAACCTGAATACATAGCGCGTATTACTTGTTCGGTAAATAAACCAGGTTGGCCCGAAACACCAATTAAAATATCGGGTTTAGAGCAATGCATTACATCAAGTAATGACGCAAATTCGCCGCTGTACGTCCATTCACTCAAACGAGCTTGTGGTTGCGCTAAAACTTGCTGAAAGTCGCGTAGACCTTCCATACCTTCCGATAACAAGCCAAAGCGGTCAACCATAAATACCTGGCTGCGTGCTTGCGCTTCGCTAATACCTTCAAAAACCATTTGGCTTACAATTTGCTCAGCAATACCACAACCCGCAGAGCCAGCACCAACAAATACTACTTTTTGATCTGCTAGGCGTTCGTTTTTAACTCTACACGCAGCAAGCAATGAGCCAACAGTTACTGCAGCTGTGCCTTGAATGTCGTCATTAAAACTACAAATTTCATTGCGGTAACGTTTCAGCAGTGGCATCGCATTTGGCTGAGCAAAGTCTTCAAACTGTAGTAATACATTTGGCCAGCGACGCTTGATTGCTTTAATAAATAAGTCTAAAAACTCATCGTACTCATCTTGAGTAATACGCTTATGACGCGCACCCATATACATAGGATCGTTTAATAGCTTCTCGTTATTTGTACCCACATCTAGCATTACCGGTAATGTATACGCAGGGCTAATGCCACCACATGCGGTATACAAAGATAGCTTACCAATAGGAATACCCATGCCACCAATACCTTGGTCACCTAAGCCTAAAATGCGTTCACCATCGGTTACCACAATTACTTTTACTTTACCTTTGGTGGCATTGCGTAAAATGTCGTCTATTTGAAAACGATTTTCATATGAAATAAATAATCCACGTGCGCTGCGATATATATCTGAGAATTTTTCACAGGCATCACCCACTGTTGGGGTGTAAATTATTGGCATCATTTCTTCAATATGATCACGCACTAAACGATAATAAAGTGTTTCGTTATTATCTTGAATTGCACGTAAATAAATATGCTTATTAAGATTGTCGGTAAAACTAGAATACTGCTGGTAACAACGCTCTACCTGCTCTTCGATTGTTTCATAACGAGGAGGCAGTAAACCCGCAATATTAAAGTTTTCGCGTTCTTTTTGGCTAAATGCACTGCCTTTATTGAGTAATGGCGTTTCAAGAAGGCCGGGGCCAGAATGATGAATATAAAGATAATTTGGATCGGTATTTGTAGTCATATTTCCAAGCTTTACTTAGTCTTAAGTTATGATCTGCCATTATCGGTGTTAAAGGCTAAATTGCAATGCTATTTAACCTTGTCAGACCATTGAGAATATATAAATGCGCTAATTTTAAACACTAGCTTAGCGCATTTGTATTATACATAATTTAGAATTTTAAAGTGGCGCTTTTATCAGTTAAATCAGACAAAGCCACCCCTTCACGGCGAGGATCGGCGCCGCCTATTAATGTGTTGTTTTTTACTTCAACTGCATGTAAACCAGAGTTTAAATCTAAAATTCTAACATTATGACCACGCTTGCTAAGTGCTGGCGCTAATGCTTCAAGCGCAGTGCCTTTTTCAAGGCTAGTGTAGTCGTTACGATTAGTAGTACGTGGTAGATTAATTGCTTCTTGAACAGATAAATCCCAATCAAGCACGCCAATTACCACTTGTGCAACGTAACTAATAATACGGCTTCCGCCAGGAGATCCGACAACCAAACGTAAACTTCCATCTTTATTAAATACCATTACTGGCGACATAGAGCTGCGCGGGCGCTTGCCAGCTTCAACTCGGTTTGCTACAAGCTGGCCGTTTTTACGCGGCGATAATGAAAAGTCAGTCAGCTGATTATTTAAAATAAAACCATTTACCATTACCGTTGAGCCAAAAGCCATTTCGATTGAACTGGTCATAGAGACCGCATTGCCTTGGCTATCTACAATCGACACATGGCTGGTTGATGGCAATTCGAACGAGTCGTCTTTGGCATAACTTAAGTAATCAACTGGGTTACCAGCAACGGCTGTTATATCTTGCTCGGTAATTAGTTTTGCACGTGTGGCTATATAGTCTTTATTTAATAATTCCTTGGTAGGTACTTGGGTAAAATCGGGATCGCCCATGTAAACATCCCTATCGGCAAACGCAATTCTTGATGCTTGGCTAAAGTAATGCAGTGCTTGCTCACCATTTACTGGCAGTGCGCCCATGTTTTTATGCTCTAATAAGCCAAGCATTTGCAGCACAGCTACCCCGCCGCTACTGGGTGGTGCCATAGAACATACATTATAAACACGATACTCAATACATACCGCCTCGCGCTCTTTGCTAGTGTAATTAGCCAGATCTTGCTCATTTAATTTGCCAGGCGCTATTTTAGAGTGCTGTACCGCATTAACCATTTGTTTGGCATTAGCGCCCTTATAAAATGCATCAATACCATTACTAGCAATCTCTTTGTATAAATTAGCTAATGGCTGGTTTTTTTTGATGCTACCTATCGCAATTAATTTACCGTTTGGGAAAAAGTAGTCGTTAATTACTGGCATGCTCATTACGCCAGGGTTTAATTGGCGCTGCAGTAAACCGTGTAATCGCGGCGAAACCTCAAAGCCTTGCTCTGCAAGCTCAATGGCTGGTTTAAATAAATCAGCCCAAGGTAGTTTACCGTATTGTTTATGTGCGTTAGCAAAGGCATGTAAAACCCCTGGCACACCTACTGAGCGTCCACCTACTATGGCTTCAATCCACTTCACGGCTTTGCCATGCTTATCTAAAAACAATGTTTCGTCGGCGTTTTCTGGTGCTGTTTCACGGCCATCAAAACTGGTTAATTTGTTGTTTACTTTGTTGTAGTACAGCATAAAGGTGCCGCCACCAATACCTGAAGATTGTGGTTCTACTAAAGTCAGTACCAGTTGCGTTGCTATTGCAGCATCAACAGCGCTGCCGCCTTGCGCTAATATTTGCTGCCCAGCACGAGATGCATACGGGTTAGCTGCAACCACCATATAATTATTGCCGCTCACGGCTTGTTTATGTACTAAGCCGGTTGCGGCTTCTGGCTCGCGCGTTTCAATTTGAGTAAGGGGTTGTGCAAATAAAGGAAAAGACGTTGCACATAATGTAATAGCAAGTAATGTGTGATGTTTAAAGTTCATAAAGAGTAAATAACCTAAATTATCAGGAGTTAATTGGCATCTTAAAATTAAACAGGCACAATATGCAAAAATTAATACTAAAAATTACAATTAAATGCTTAATTTACCAGTGCAACCTCGTTATTTACTCCCTCCTTTATTTTTAATGCTGCTAAGCGTTACTTTTGCTACTTTTGATTTAAATGACTTACTCGAATTTAATCGCGATTTAGTTAATCAGGGCGAATTGTGGCGAGTTTTTAGCAGCCAATTTGTTCATGCTAACTGGGCACATTTGGCGCTAAACTGCGGCGGTATTATTTTAATTTGGTTACTACATGGCGAACATACGTCGCCTAAACGCTACGCTATTAATATTAGCTTATTGGCTCTGTGGTGCGGCTTAGGTGTTTACTGGTTTTGCCCCAGTATTTATATTTACACTGGGCTAAGCGCACTGTTACATGGCGTTATTATTTGGGGCGCAGTTAAAGATACAACACTTGAGCTTAAGTCGGGCTATTTATTGTTTATTGGGGTGTGGCTTAAAATAATATTTGAGCAGCTAAATGGCCCTAATGCCGATATTGGTAAGCTTATAAACTCAACCGTTGCAATTGACGCGCACTTAATTGGTGCTATTGGTGGTACTTTATTAGCTGCACCTTTATTAGTTAACTACATTAAAAACAAAAACTAAATATAAAAAACGCCACTTAAAAGTGGCGTTTTAGGTGTAACTTGTTATTAATCGTTACAGGGTTTCTTTAAACAGTTTATAAATACGGCGATATTCATCTAACCAGCTCGATGGCTGCACAAAACCGTGCGGCTCTACCGGAAAAATAGCCGTTTCAAAGTTTTCTTTTTCAAGCTCAATTAAACGCTGTACTAATCTAACCGTATCTTGAAAAAACACGTTGTCGTCAACCATAGGCGCATTAATTAATAAGCGTTTGTTTAAACCCTCAGCATAGTAAATAGGCGAACTGCGCTCATATGCAATTGGATCAACATCCGGATGGTTTAATATATTTGCCGTGTACGGCGCATTATAATGAGCCCAATCGGTAACGGGGCGAAGTGCAGCGCCCGCTTGAAACAATTCTGGCGCGGTAAATAACGCCATAAAGGTCATAAAGCCGCCATAAGAGCCGCCATACGTACCTACAGCTTGCGTATTTACGTTGGCATTTTCTGCCATCCATTTAACCCCATCAGCTAAATCTTGGGTTTCGGGTGTACCCATTTGACGATAAATTGCCGTACGCCAATCACGTCCATAACCTTTAGATGCGCGGTAATCCATATCCATTACTACATAACCTTCGTCAGCTAATAACGAATGAAACATAAACTCACGAAAATACCCAGACCAGCCCAAGTGCGAGTTTTGTAAGTAACCTGCACCGTGGTTAAAAATAACCGCTTTACGCTTTTTACCCACTTCGCCCTCTACATAATCAGCCGGATAGTACACTTTTGCGTAAATAGGTTGATCAGTATGGCTAGATGGCACTGCAATTATTTTAGGGGCCGTTAGCTTTTTAGCTAAAAACTCATCCGAAACCGTATGTGTTAACCGGGTAACCTGTGTGTTTGCTTTTGCATCAGCCACATACAACTCAGTTGGTAACATAATTGTTGAGTGCTTTAACAGCAGCTTGGTTTGATCAGGGCTAAGTGTATAGTCGGTCATACCGTTAAGGTCGGTTACTTGCTCGTTTTTACCGGTTAGTGGATTTACACGATAAATTTCGTATAGGCCTGGGTGTTCAACGTTAGCTTTATAATAAATAGCACTGTTATCGTCGGTAAGCGTAAGGTTAGATACTTCAAACTTACCTGTTGTTAGCGCTGTTGCTTTACCATTTAACGGCTTTTTATAAAGCTGACTGTAACCCGACTGCTCTGATAAATAATATAAGGTGTTAGAGTTGTGTAGCCAGCCAAAATCGTTAAAAGCATAGGCTATCCAAGCGTCGTCATGTAAACGATGTTGCGACACTAACTTATTATTTTTAAAATCGACGGTTGCTAACCAGCGATCTTTGTTATCCCACGCTTCTAGCATTATTGCTACGTTTGAGCCGTCGTCGTTCCAAATTATAGGGCTTTGATCCCAGCCCCAATCGCTAATTAAATTTATACCACGCGGCGCTTTTTTAGACTTATACGTTTTACCATCACGGGCATAGTTTTCTTTTTTAACCGCTGCTAATACGTCTTCATCAAAGCCCGGTAGGGTATCAAAGCTTAAGGTATTTTGACTTTTATCGTTTAAATTAATGTATACCAGCTCTGAGGTTTGCGACTTTTCGTCAGCTACTCGGCGGCGCGCTTTTTTAGGTTCAATGCGGGCATCATCGGTAATATAATTTGGCATTATATCGCTATCATCGCGCCAATCTCTTTGCTCTTGCACTACCACTAATAAAGCATCACCATTTGGCGATAACTGCACGTCTTTTACACTATTACCTTTGCCTAAATAAAACTCAGTATTAGCAATTGAGCTATTTTGCTGCTTAAGCTGTGCTTTGCGTGCTTGTTTATCTTTATTGTTTTTATGCGTTAGCGCTATGTAATCAATAAGTTTGTGCTGCTCTTTAGCAATATAACTGCTTGGCTCTGTAATGCCCTGGGGCTTATCTGCCAGTTTTAAATTAGCAATTTCAGTGGTTAAGCCTGAGCTTAAGTCAACTTTAAAAAATGTATTACCTTGACGATAAGCTAAGCTGCCATCATTTAAAAATTGTGGTTTAGATTCAGTGCTAGAGGTATGCGTTACTTGTTGAATTGCACCTGTTGTAACGCTTTTTACAAATATATTACCCTCAAATACATAGGCTTGCAGGGCTTTATTTTTTGAATAAACAGCTTTATTTGCACCTACAGTGTGCAGTTTATTAAGTGCTATTTGCTCTGCGCTTTGGCTTGTAATTGATTGGCTAAATAAGTTACGTAACTCATTACCTTGCTCTTTACGTGCATAAATAATGGTAGCAGAATCACTGCCCCAAAATGCGCGCTCTGGTTGACGTCCAAGCCAATCGGGATGGGCCATAGCTTGCTCTAACGTTATTTTAGTAGAGCCCATATCGGCGGGGGTATTAACAACGGCAGCAACAGGAGACGTTGTTACATTATTTTGCGTAGCTGTTGAAGATGATGCAGTTGCTTGACACCCTGCTAAAAAAACACTTGAGGCAACAGCCAGTGCTATTAATGTTTTGGACGATGAGATATTAAAAATCATAGTGCTTCTTAACGGTAATTATAATTAAGCCGTATTTAAGCAGAAGCACTTTGGTGATTGCAATTTTTTAAGACAAACGCCGGTGTAACTGAGTTAGGTTGCTTATTCTAAGCGTAAATCTAGCCAAACTAGTCGATGATCACTCGACGCATTTCTGTCTTTAATTAAGCGGTATAGCTGGCTATTTTTAGTTGGCCAAAATACCCCACCATCAATAATTTTTAACCCATAATGCGATGGCAAAACATAGTCAACCCGTGCTTGCCAACTTGCACTGTAATTTTTAGCATGGCTGTGCTGTGGATATTGCTCTTTTGCGCCAGCACTTTGCGGTATAAAACTGGCGTTTACAAGCGGATGCTTAAGTAGCTGATCTGTAGTTATAGTTCGCTGTTTATCACCCTCAGGGGCGGCATTTAAGTCACCTAAAATAACAAACCGAGACTGAGCATTTAAACCGCCTTTTTTACCTTTATCGTCATAAATATAATCGGCATTATTAATGTAGTCTGCAACTAACCTTACTTCATCATGGTTACGCTTACCGTTTCTGTCCTCTAAGCCATCAAAAACCGGCGGGGTTGGGTGCGATGCAAGTATGTGTACCGTTTTATTATTAACTGATATGGGTAAATCCCAAAAAGATTTTGAGCTCAAACGAATGTTTTGCCATTCTTGCTCGTTATACCAGTTTTTGCCTGTGGTTGGATCGATAGGCATTTGCGCATTAGGCATATCTTTATATTTAAAAGTTTGCAGCGTTCGTACTTTATCTAAATCGATTGGATAACGAGATAAAACGGCCATACCGTAATGGCCTTCAAAAAAACCAAAACCGTGAGCGTCGCCCATTATTCCTATTTTTTTACCGTCGTTATCTAAATCAAACTCAGTGGCTAAACCGGTATTAACCGGCGCAATATAAAAATAAGGATAGTCTATTGCCGCTTGATTATTTTGACTCACGTTTAAATAATGGCTTTTAAAGTACGCTATACCCTGCTCTTTTGGCACATAGTCAAACTCGTTTAATAGTATTATATCGGGGCGAACACGTTGAATTATTTCGGCAATATTTTTAATTTGTGAATGCTCTGCTTTAAGCGCGCTAACCAAAGAATCGCTTTTTACAGGGGTTTTTCTTGGTGTATAGTTAGTTGCATCCATACTTACATTAAAGGTGGCAACACGCAGTTGCGCCGCTGCAACGTAGTTGCTTAGCAGTAAACAAAACAACGTACTACCCAAAGTAATACTACTTAAATTACCTTTCATTATATCAACCCATCTAAAATTAATAATAAAATAACACTACTTACCACTATCCATAATAAAATTGCCATTATAAAGGGCTTAAGTCCGGCTTGTTTTAGTACTGCTAATGATAGGCCACTACCAATTAAAAATAATGTAACTATAAGCAATTGTTTAGCAACTATATTAATAACGCTCCATACAGGTGAAAACTGTGGCAAATAAGTATTAATAAGTGCGGCGAGTACAAAGCCAACAATAAATAGTGGAATACTGGCTTTTTCATCTGAGCGTAAAAACACCCCAGCAAGCGCAGTATAAGGAATGATCCACATAGCGCGGGTTAATTTTACTGTGGTGGCAATGCTTAGTGCCACAGCGCCATAAGTAGCGGATGCACCTACAACACTGCTGGTATCGTGAATAGCTAAAGCAGCCCACATGCCAAATTGCTGCTCGGTTAAATTAAAATAATGGCCAATGGCCGGAAACAACAGTAAGCCCACGCCATTGAGCATAAATACTACGCCAAGTGCCACAGCCACTTCATGATCTTTTGCTTTAATTACCGGTGCCATAGCTGCAATAGCACTGCCACCACAAATAGCAGTGCCAAATGAAATTAATACGCCGGTATTGCGGTTAAGTTTAAATACTTGGGTAAGTATTTCACCTAAGCCAATTATTGCGGTAATACTCACAATAGTGAGCACTAAAGAGCTGCTACCCACTTCAATTACCTGATTAAAGTCAACGGCAAAACCAAGCCCGACCACCGCTGCTTTTAACATCCACTTACTGGCTTTTTGCGAAAGCTCGGCAAACGGATTACCTAATGTCATAGCAAAAGCAGCGCCTATTACCAGTGCACTACCAGCGCCAATAAAAGGAGTGATACATAATGCTAAAAGAATTAAAAACAATGGCTTTTTGAGTGTTAATGGCATGCTGTATTACGCTCGAATTATTTTATCAGTTAACTTGTGTACTAAAGGTGCAACTAGAATAACTGTAGGAAATGCGATAGAAAATGCAAATACCCATGCTTTGAGCCATATAGTTATAATATTATCGACCATTCCCACGTTAAATAATGAGATCACAAAAGACATAAAGCCCGACATTAATAGTGCCATTAAAAATGCAAACACAACATTGCGGTATTTAGGGTTAAACATAGGTGTAGCCTTTGGCGTTAAGCAATAAATTGAGATGTCCCAATTTATTGCTTATTTTTAGTTGAGTATCAAAGATGTACTCGTGGCTAAAATACCTGGGTAGGCTTGTTCTGGTAAACACTCGCTAAGTTCAGTTAAGCGTTCACCTAGTTGATGTAGACTTTGAGCTGAGACATTAATATGACCCATTTTACGCCCTGGTTTTACTGTTTTACCGTACCAATGACTAGTTACATCAGTCACTTCTAAAACTGCAGTAGGAATACTGGCTTGGCCAAGCACATTTATCATCGCAGTGGCGTGTTTAAGCTCAGTATTACCCAGAGGCAGCCCTGCAACCGCACGCATATGGTTTTCAAACTGCGAGCAATGGCAACCTTGCTGTGTCCAGTGGCCTGAGTTGTGTACACGCGGGGCAATTTCGTTTACCAGTAAAGTGCCTTTAACGTCAAAAAACTCAATTGCCAATACACCCACATAATTAAGCTCATTCGCTAATTTAGTAAAGGCATCAATAGCTTGCTGCTCTACATGGCTATTATTTAAACCTGCTACCGATAAGGTTAATACACCATTGGTGTGCTGGTTTTCGGTTAACGGATAAATTGCAACATTACCGTGTTTATCGCGTGCACCAATAATAGATACTTCACGATCGAACGGAATCATTTTTTCAGCAATAATAGTATGAGGTGCATGTGCTGTGCCTGAGGCAATAAAATCAGACATTTGAGCCCAAATTTCATCAATTTGATCGTCAGACTTTAATCGCCATTGGCCTTTACCATCGTAGCCTGCTTGACAGGTTTTAATAACTAAAGGTTTACCTAGGTTTTTAACCGCAAGCTCAAGGTGCGCTTTTTCAGTAATAAGTTGATACGGTGCGCACGCTACAGTTGTTTTATCTAGTAGTGCTTTTTCGATTTGGCGATCGCCACCGGTTTTAATGGCCGCTTTACCCGGATAAAACTTATTGCTATTACAACAAAGTGTTAATACATCGTCAGGTATATGCTCAAACTCAGCAGTAATTGCATCTGCGTTTGCTATGGCTTGCTCTAATGTGGTTGAGTAAACTTCGCCTGTGAGTGGGTGCACAATTTTTTGGCTGCCTACATCGTACGCAACCACGTTTAAATTAAGTGGCGCGCCAGCAAGGCTCATCATGCGTGCTAATTGCCCTGCACCTAAAATTAAAATAGTCATTATTACTCTGCAGGATTAGGGTTAGCTAAAATAGTGTCGGTTTGTTCTTTACGAAACGCTTCAATTTTTGCGAATATTTCAGGATTTTGACACCCTAAAATTTGTGCTGCAAGTAAACCTGCATTAGCAGCGCCAGGCTCACCAATAGCTAATGTCCCTACCGCAACACCTTTAGGCATTTGGCAAATAGAAAGTAGCGAATCAATACCATTAAGCGCTTTTGATTTAACTGGCACACCAAGTACTGGTAATGAGGTAAATGCAGCTGCCATACCCGGCAAATGGGCCGCGCCGCCTGCGCCTGCAATTATAACTTTAATACCACGGTCGCTTGCTGAGCTTGCGTAATCAGCAAGGAGTTGAGGAGTTCGGTGGGCAGAAACTACTTTTGTTTCGTACTCAATGCCAAATTTTTCTAGCATGAGCGCCGCATGTTCCATGGTTGGCCAATCTGATTTAGAACCCATAATAATGCCAACTTTCATAAATACTCCTCAGTAATATACTATTTTAACTAGCGGACTTATGTCCGCTTTTATGGCGGGTATTATACCCAAAAGTCATTAAATTGCGACTAACAAAAACAAAAAAAGCCATGTTAAACATGGCTTTTTAAAGTTAGCAGTAAAGCGCTATTTACGCCTCTTTACTTGCTAGGTACTCAGCGTAGGTACCTCTAAAGTCAATAACCTTACCGTCTTTAACTTCCCAGATACGCGTAGCAACCGATGATACAAATTGGCGATCGTGAGACACAAACAATAAAGTACCTTCGTAGGCTTCAAGTGCTAAGTTAAGTGCTTCAATAGATTCCATATCCATGTGGTTGGTTGGCTCATCCATTAGTAATATATTTGGTTTATGCATCATAATTTTACCAAATAACATACGGCCTTGCTCACCACCCGATATTACTTTAACCGACTTTTTAATATCGTTTTGAGAGAACAACATACGGCCTAAAAAGCTGCGCACCACTTGCTCGTCGTCGCCTTCTTGCTGCCATTGCTCCATCCACTCAAATAAGTTCATATCGGTGGCAAATTCATCTGCATGATCTTGCGCGTAATAACCAATATTGGCATTTTCAGACCACTTAAACTCACCCGACTTAGGCGCTAAACGCCCAGCAAAGGTATTTAACAGTGTTGTTTTACCTACACCGTTTTCGCCAATAATAGCAATGCGTTCACCTACTTCTACTAAACCTTCAAGGCCAGAGAACAAAGTGTTGTCGCCAAAACCTTGGCTAAGGTTAGTCATTTCTAGCGCATTACGGAATAATTGTTTTTCTTGATCGAAACGAATAAATGGCGTTTGACGTGATGACGCTTTAACTTCATCTAACTGAATTTTGTCGATACGTTTAGCACGCGACGTTGCTTGCTTAGCTTTTGACGCATTAGCAGAAAAACGTGATACAAATTGTTGAAGTTCAGCAATTTGGTTTTTCTTTTTGGCGTTTTCACTTAACAGACGCTCACGTGCTTGCGTTGCAGCAAACATGTATTCGTCGTAGTTACCTGAATAAATACGCAGCTCACCGTAATCAATATCGGCCATGTGGGTACAAACCGAGTTTAAAAAGTGGCGGTCATGCGAAATTATTATCATGGTGCAATCGCGTTGGTTCAATACATCTTCTAACCACTTGATTGTATAAATATCCAAGTTATTAGTAGGTTCATCGAGTAGCATTATTTCAGGATCTGAAAACAGTACCTGTGCTAAAAGTACACGCAATTTAAAACCTGGCGCAATTTCTGACATAGGGCCATAGTGTTGCTCAGTAGCAATACCTACACCTAATAACAACTCACCCGCTTTAGATTCTGCAGAGTAACCGTCCATTTCGGCAAATTCAGTTTCCAAATCGGCTACTTTCATGCCATCCGCTTCGCTCATTTCAGCTAAAGAGTAAATGCGGTCGCGTTCTTGTTTAATTTCCCATAACTGCTTGTGACCCATGATCACAGTATCAATTACAGAATACTCTTCGTACGCAAACTGGTCTTGGTTTAGTTTAGCAACTCGTTCATTTGGATCAGTGCTAACGTTACCCGAAGACGGCTCAAGCTCACCACTTAGAATTTTCATAAATGTTGATTTACCGCAACCATTAGCACCGATCAAACCGTAACGGTTGCCGTCGCCAAATTTTGCTGAGATGTTTTCAAATAATGGTTTAGCACCAAATTGCATGGTGATGTTAGCTGTACTAATAATAGCGCTACCCTCCAAGGGAGACATGATGTATTTTAATTGCGCGCAGTTTAAACCAAATTCATCGTTTTTTCTATGAAAGTTTAAAGGCTAAATACGCAAATAAGAGCCTGCTTTAATAACTATAATTAAGTTGTAAAATATTACTTAACGCACACTAGGTAACGCACCTTACAAAGCGATTAAATTGCCGCATAATTAAACAAATTTCAATTTTGAAAAGTTAGCACCTCCTTATATTTGTATCCAAAAACAACATCAGTCAGCAATTGATATTGCTGCTGGTGCGTATTTAATTAATAAATTTTTGCTGACTGAATTTCATTCGCCGTTGTTAACATCTGCAAAATTATTTAATACAACTGTTTAACCTGTTTGTTAGCTTGTTTGTCGCATTTAGTTTTTATTAAAAATATTTTTGTATATATTGATGATATAAAAGCCACTTAGAGCTTTTGCACTACCCTTCACTTTTTAGCCAACTTGAAAAAAATTCACCTTTATTTTTTTAATTTCTAATACCAAACAACTACCCAGCAACTCAAAGCATTAAAAAAAGCAACACCACAAAAACAAAATTAACGCTTGGTGAATATTTGCCATTTATTTTGTTTATTGCGGGTGATTATTTTTCACTTTTGAGCATATTATTGCTTTGTTAGTCTCCAATCCCACAGATATACCCCAATAAAAAAGCATCAAATTTACACAAGGCAACAAATGATAAATAACAAGTTAGCAACTCTACTAAGCGTAAGTATTTTAGCGGCTCCAGCTGTATCAGCAGTAGAAGTTTATAAAGACGATAAAAATGCTGTCTCTATTGGTGGTTATATTGACGTTCGTGCGATCAATACCCAAAACCAAACTGAAATAGTAAATGGTGCCTCGCGTATTAACTTTGCTTTTAAACGCCAATTAAAAAATGATTGGGAAGCACTGGCCTTAATTGAATGGGGTGTAAACCCTGTTGGTAACAGTGATATTGTTTATAATAACCGTTTTGAATCTATTCAAGATGAGTTTTTATATAACCGCTTAGGTTATGCCGGCTTATCGCATGATAAATATGGTCAAATTACCATTGGTAAACAATGGGGTTCGTGGTTCGATGTTGTTTACGCCACCAACTACAGCTATGTGTGGGATGGTAACGCTGCAGGTGTTTACACATATAATAAAGACGATGGCGCAGTAAATGGTACCGGTCGCGGTGATAAAACGCTGCAATATCGCAATACTTACAACGACTTTGAATTTAGCGTACAAACGCAGCTAAAAAACAGTGAGTTTTACACTTGTGATGTAAGCAATATTACAGAAGCACAGTGCCAAACAAAATGGGAAGCTGGCGATGCGACAGCACAAAAAGTAGAGTTTAATTACACTTTTGGTGGCACAGTAACTTATAACGTAACCAATATGCTTACGTTAACTGCCGGCATTAACCGCGGTGAGTTTGACTTACACTTTGGCGATGGCACAACTCGCTCAGTAGAAGATATAATTTATGGCGCTGGTATTATTTGGGGTAACATTAACGCACCAGGTTTATACGCTGCCGCTAACATTAATAAAAACGAAAACCATGATACCGACAATTTGGGTCGCTTAATTAAAGAAGCAGTTGGTATAGAAACATTTGTATCTTACCGTTTCGATAATGACTTTAGACCATTTATTGCATACAACCTTTTTGATGCTGGCGACGATTACGTAATTCAACCTAACTTTAACGCCGATCCTAACGATGTATTTAAGCGTCAATTTGCCGTTATTGGTGTTCATTACTTACTTGACGACAATACCCAGCTTTACATAGAAGCACGTAAAGATTTTGGTGACTTTGAAAGTGCTAATAAAGAACAACAAGCACTTATGGAACAATCGGAAGATGACGGCATCGCAATTGGTTTTAGGTATATACTTTAAAGCCTAACATAGTTTTATAAAGGCCTTGTTATAGAGCATAACAAGGCCTTTTTTATTGGTTTTAAGTTTATAGCATCACTCAGCCATGCTGCTTTGAATGTCTATTTTGGCGCTTAAAACTATATTTACAAATGTTGTACTTACGTCATTTTTTAAATTGAATTTGTAGTGGACTTTGCGTACTTACATTCTCTAGCGTTATAAAATGACATCCTCACTGTAAAATTTCTTGTGCACAATACAGTCCTATCACCCCACTCCTAAACATTACAATCTCGGTTACTAATGTTTGCATATGCCTAGGTTTGCTAACACTATTTGGCGAAAACCCGACTTATTTACTTTCACATTTATGGCCTTGATTAACAAGAGCAACTAGCTTATCTGGATAGACCGTATGGCTAATAAATTCATTGCTAATTGTGCTTCTTAGTAATGGCCTTGAAAACGCTATATCAATTTGCTCTGTAGCTGTCATTTCAAATAACGTTACGTGCACTTGCATATAGTAGGTTGTATAAGTGCGGACCAAAGCCACCATAAAGGTTAAACACGCCGAACTCAAATGTGCAATTTAAGTGAACCGGATAAGTCGTCAGGATCTCAGATATTGTAATTTGAAATAAATATCTGCGCTTAGCATTTACTACTGCCCTGCTACTTTATAAATTTAACACCTTTGCTAAGGTATTACTCCCTCACAGCAAGTGTGATGTGTTCTTTACTGTGCTTAATTATAAATAATTACAGTAATTACGGAAGTAACGTTTAGATTTAAACAGGCTATTGTAGCACGTTAACTCTATAATAATTTATACCAAAGTGAACTGTTATCACTATTTTGTACACCACACTTTAGCGTAAATCCTAGCTTTATTAGCAAAGCGTGTGAACGTTGGTTGTGTGTACTTACCTCAGCATACAAATGTTTTAATTGTAATGCAGGCATTACTGCCATAAAACCTAAAAGCACTTCTTGCATAATTCCTTGTTGCCAAAAATCTGGGTGTAGCTCAAAACCTATAAAAGCAGTTTGCTTGTCTGTATTTATTTTGTATAAACCACACGAGCCTAACAATTGGCCATTGCTGTTATGCTCAATTGCTAAGCGCAATACACCCCCTTCGTAATAGCCGCTAATATCGTTTTGTATTAATTGCTTTACCTGTTGCTGGCTAAGCGGTGTTTGGTAATCGTTATATTGAGACACTAAAGGATGATTTAAAATGCCAAACAAAGCTGCGCCATGTTTGTGAGTTATTAAACGCAAGGTAACTCGCGGTAGTGTTATTGTTTTAAACATGCAATTACCAAAATTATAAATTTTTGAGCTACCTACTACTTAAATACAATATTTGTAAAAATAGCTATTAAGCAATAAATAGCACTTTATATAACAGTATTATTAACTTACCATACTGCATTAACAAGCAATATATTGAGAGTAATTAGCCATGAGTGACGATTTTAAAGTAATACAGCCCACTACCACGGTTTATTGCCCTGAGCGCGGCGAAGGTTGGACCCTAACGGGGATTACTAATATTAACGAGTTCACTTCGGTGATGTTTGACGGCACGCGCTACACCCTTCCCGCTCGCGAAATTATAGAGCAGTTATTGCCAAACCAATTAGCAAGAGAGCAGCAAAATAAATAACGACTTTTTAGCTTACATAAAAAACCAAAAGGCTGCTTTGATAAAAAGCAGCCTTTTGGTTTTAAATTAAATCTGCGAGATTATAAAAGTTAAAATGCATCATCTTCACTGTATACATTAACACCAAGCTCAGCATCAGCATCTTCAAAAACTTTAAAAATAATTGGCTTACAACACACCTGGCAGTCTTCAATATACTGTTGGTCTAAATCTGCAGCATCTAGTAAAACGTCAATTGTTTCGCCGCAATAAGGGCAGCCAATCGATTTTTCGGTTAATTGATTCATTTACACACCAACCATTATAAATAAAGTTATTTTAGTTAAAATGCAGCTATTAAACAACATATCCTAAGTATTACACTGTGCTAATTTTTATAGCATTTACGCGAGTAAATATTATCGCTTATAACCAAGCTATTGGTTTATTTTAATGCGCTTAAATAAGGCAATAAACTCTAACTTGAGAGTTAGATAAACAAACTAGAACCTGTAGAATGAACAAATACATGTTTGCTATAATAATAACAATGCAGATTATTAATTGAGCATGCTCACAATAAAAATGAGCGCACTCAATTACTATTTACTTAATTTAGTAAGTAGCGAATAGTCAATAAGCATTTGCAAGCTTAAAATAGGGTACTCAGTTGTTTTTAATGCAGTTTTATAAACACTTATTTTGCACTTACAAACATTACTTAATAAAACTAGTAGAGAGCAATACACAAATATAATGGATAAAAAACAGAGAACACGTAATAAAATTTTAGCATCTGCTTGGGAGTTATTTTTATTACAAGGTTACGAGCATACCTCAACCCGAGAAATTGCAACAGCTGCTGGTGTGGCTGTGGGCACTGTATTTAGTCATTTCGAAAATAAAATAGACTTATTGATTGCCGGAATGCAGCAACAAATTACCGCTATAATTAATCAAGCTCGCGCATCCGATAAACAACACTCTCCTAGATTAAAGCTGCGTCATTATGCACATCCCCTGTATTATTTTTATTGTGAAAACAGTGAATTTAGTAAAATACTTATCAGTAATGTTATTTGGCAAGCAACCTTTTTTAGTGAGCAAGTAAGCCTGTTTAAACAGTTATTATTTCAGCAGCAAACTCAAATTGATGACGTAAAAGCAAGCGTAATGATTGACTGCTACTTTATGACTTTAATTAGCGGGTTAAACGAGCAATCTCCCAATGCCGATGCTATGTTAAGGCAACTTACCCAAAAAATAGCTTTGCTATAAACAGAGCACTATATAATTACTGGTAACTAAAACGGAGCATCGCTATGCGGTTAGCGCTATTGCTAAACTATACTCACCACAACAAAGCATGATGTGTTCTTTTGCTCATAACTTTGTCCATTAAAGCTAATAGCATTCAGTATAAATAAAATAAGCTCTGAATAAGGTGTTTAATACACTAGCCATTTCTTATTAAACTCCTATTCTGCACTTTAATAAGTACAGGTAATATTATACACCTCCAAGCAATACTGTATATAAACACAGTTACCTACAATGTTGTAACCCAGCTAAGTAAACCGGCACCATTAAAAGTTAAAACTTTATATATAACAACCTATTATAAAACTGAATTTATACATAAAGTTTATTATATAAAAACAAACACTGTACGCACACAGTCAACGCCATTTGTGCTAAATATCTCACTTCCCTACTTTTTAAATACATACCTCCACCAGCGGTATTGGCAGTTAACATTTTATAAGCTTGTGTACTAAGCACCTACCCGCTATCTTTTTGCTAATGCCTAGTTGTGAACCATCGGCAATAAGCATTTTATTAGTTTTACTGTTCTTAAAATTTGCTAACAAGCTTTGCGTTAGTCTCAAAAATAGGGTTTAGGCTTTAAAGTGGGTTTTATTAAAGTGGCCTCATTCACTAAAGCGCGTTGCGGCTTACAAATAAAAATGAAATACGTTTTACTAATAGCGGGTCTAGTAACTATACCAATATATTTATTTATACATTCATCAAACAGATGCGAGATTTTATGAAAAGAATATTAGCCTTAGCGTTAACATCATCCGTTATATTTTATGCATCGCTCGCCCATGCAAACAAAACCGAAAAAGCCGTTTTAGCCGGAGGTTGCTTTTGGTGTATGGAAAGTGATTTTGAAAAGCTAGCAGGTGTAACCGATGTAATATCGGGTTTTACGGGAGGTAAACTTAAAAACCCAACTTATAACGGCAATCATCGTGGTCATTATGAAGCTGTAGAAATTACTTACGATCCTGCAATAGTTAGCTATAAAGCTATACTCGAGCATTACTGGGTAAACATTGATCCCTTTGATGCTAAAGGCCAATTTTGCGATAAAGGGCCAAGTTACCTAAGCGCTATTTTTGTAGCTAACGAGCAAGAGCGCAAATTAGCAGAGCAATCTAAACAAGCAGTGAGCAAACAGTTCCCAAATAAAACCGTGGTTACCCCTATACTAAACACCAGTACCTTTTACCCAATTAAAGGCGATGAAAGTTACCATCAAGATTATTATAAAAACAATCCTATTCGCTACAATACCTATCGCTGGCGTTGTGGGCGCGACAACCGCCTAGAAGAAATTTGGGGCGATAAAGCAAGCCATTAAAGTACCCACAATAAAATACCTTACTCAATACTAGATTAACTAACAGGCTGCTTATATTAACCAGCCTGTTATACGTTTTTAAAATACGTGTAAGGTATTAAAACTTAAACGAGGCAGAAAATCTAACACTACGAGGCGTGCCTGGTTGCACCCAAGCGTCTGAAAATGAGCTGATATAATAAGTTTCATTAAATAAGTTATCTAGCTCCCCTGTTAGCGTTATTGAGTCTGATACGGCGTAACGCATAAATGCCCGAGCAGTTATATAACTTGGCAGTGTAAAGTCGGTACCAAAAAAGCCATTTCGATCTCCCACATAAAGTAAACCACCACCCAATTTTAGTGCTTTTCCATTCACTTCTGTCGACTTTACCAACTGTAAACTCAATTGATGCTGAGGAATATTTAACAGCGAGCTGCCTGCAGCTATATTTAGGCCAAAGTTGCTATCGTAAAATGAATTTTTGGTTGTTGCATCAACATAAGCATAAGACGCCCACAGGTTTAAGTTATTCGTTAGTTGACCATTTATATCAATTTCAAACCCTTTACTTTGCGCCTCCCCAATAGCGGCACTGGTAAATGCTGTTGGATCGTCTACTACCAACATATTTTGTTGCTCAACTTTAAATAAGGCTAAGGTGCCCACCAGCGCACCGTTATTTAAACTAACCTTAACGCCTACTTCCTTTGAAGTTGTTTGGTTTGGTTTAAAGCCGTTTCCCTGGGCGTCGGTACCCGAAAGCGGACGAAAGTTTTCACCATAAGCCGCATAAGCCGATATAAAGTCAGACACCGCATACACAGCCCCTAATTGCGGACTAATACGCGATTCTGTTTGTTTATACCCTGTATTAGTTAAACGATTATTAAGTGTTTGCTTAAAATCGTCTAAACGCGCGCCAAGACGTATATCTAGCTTATTGGTTAAACTTATTTGATCTTGTATAAATACGCCCAATGATTGCTGAATTTCAATACGAACAGTATGAGTGGTGGGTGCAGGTAGCGCATAAGCACCATACTCTGGGTTATATACATTAATATATTGATCGCCCTTTACCTGTAGTAAAAACTGATCGTTTTCAAATTTATCGGTATCAGCCCCTATAGTTAAACGATGCTCAAACCCTGCAAAATTAATATCGCCAGTAACTTCGCCGCGTAAAACCTTATAGTTTGCACTGTAATCTCGATAACGCCTAAAGCGATTAACCTCATCATTCACTACACCTGCAAAACCAGTTTCAGTGGCAAAACCGGTTAACTTAGTATCACGGTAATTAGCAGCAATTAATACACTCCAGTCGTCATTAATATCATGCTTAAGTTCAAGCTGATGGCCAACTACTTGTGCTATAATAGGGCCATCACCCGGCTCACCTAAAAATCGGTTTGCAGGAATAACCCCAAGCTCACCATTTATTGCTAACACTCCTCTATCAAAAGGTATTGTTTGCTTACTGTATTCAAGTTCGTAAATCAGTTCACTATTGTCGTTAATATACCAAGCTACTGATGGGCTAACGCCTTGTTTGGTTTTTTTAATGGTGTCTCTAAAGCTATTTGAATCTTCATAAAAACCGATCAGTCTAATTGCAACATCATCAGAAACCCCAGTGGTGTAATCTATATCAGCCCTATAGGTATCCTCACTTGCAACAGCAAGTTTTAGTTCGCCTGCGGTATCAAATGTTGGCCGTTTAGTTATTAAGTTAACCACTCCGCCAGGTTCTCCCCGGCCAAATAACGCAGCACGCGGCCCTTTTAGCACCTCAACCGAGGCAATACTTGACAGATCTCGCGTACCACCCAAGCCCCAGCCTATATTAAAGCCATTAACTAAGTAGTTACTCGAGAGGTTTTCATCTCCTGTAAAACCACGTAAAGCAAAATTATTTAACAGGCCACCAAAGTTATTTTGCCTAGCAACCGAAGCAGATAGATCCAATGCTTGGTTTAAATCCCATGCGCCAGCATTTTCAAGCGTTGCTAAATCGATTGTTTGCTCAGCTTGTGGTGTTTCTAAAGGCGTAAAGTTACTGCTGTATACATGACGCGAGCCTATCACTGCAACCCTCTCTATAGCTGTATTAGCCTGATTAAATAGCGGTGGTTGCTCAAAGGCTGAGCTTGTTTGGCTGGTAAATAAGAAAACTAAACAAGCAGATAAATAAGTAAGCTTACGCTCTTTAAAATTGGTGTTCATTGTTAACCTTGTTAATTACATAACTAAAATTGAATTGCAGCCTAAAGCAGTAACTAGTGCTTAGTACTTATAGGCTGTTTGCAAAGCTTGGCATGTGAGGTAATGCCGCTTTTGTTGGATTACGTTTAAAGCATTGACGTTTATAAACGTGCTGTAGCTTATAAACTGGTTATACAAATTTACGGCCATAGCCGTGTGATTAGAATTAATTAACTTACAAAATGACATGCCTAGCGTGATCATCACCAGCGGCGTGTAATTAATACTAAATACCCAGGTACGTGCTCATATAAGCATTCGTGCGGTACGTATGATTTAAGGTGTAGCCGTAGGCTAAAATAAATTCGGTGTGTTTGGTTAAGTGCTGTTGCTGCAAAGCGGCTTTATATTAAAGATAATACTGGGCGCCGTTTTTCGATAAAAGTTCAAAAAATTCAATAGATTAAATTGGCTTGTTCACCCTTGCTATTATCCATACTATATTGAGTAAACTAAAGCTGGCAGTCTTATACCATAAACGGTGTTTATTGCAATATTGGCATGAAGTTATTTATTATTAAAAATGAGACAGGCATATTAAAAAGGGATTAAAATGGGACAGGCACATATTACCTGGTTTATTTAACCTCAAAGTTCGTCATCGTTATTTACTAATTCCCTCTCACTTCTACGCTCTATTAGTTTATATAATTTAAGTTATTAGTAGATATATGTTTAGTAGGGATATCAGGCAGGTAAAGTTAGTTTCAAAGGTGGTTTGTTAAAGTTGTTGTTTAAGTTATCGCTGAAGGTGTGGCGCTCACCCTGCACCTTTGTACCATTTAACATCGTTATTCGCGGCTTGCTGCTTTAATCGTTGTTTACTCCCTGCAAAGTTTGAATATTTATGCCTAAATCGTTGAATCGATTCAAGCCATTGTGCTTCTTCTATATTCAGAGTAACTAGCACTTTAGGAATTGCTTTATTTATATATCCTTTTTTGTTTGGAGAAATTTGACGACCACTCCAATCTACTAATTCTAGGTAATCTAGTAACGCAAAAGGTATAGTGTGTTTTATGTTGTTAGCGCAAAATGGCTTTAGCTGACTTGGTTGACTTTGATCTTGAACACTATCTTTTTGCTTTGAGGGGTTATTTGTTTGAACCGTATTTTTAGTAAAGGCTGTCAATTGCGCTATACGTTCTTGAATAGAAGTAAAATCACTGTCTTCTAACGTACCGGCCATGTTTGCTCTAATAGGATTTAAATCGACATAGGCCATGCAACTAAGCAATGCGGTTTCATCTAATAATGCTTGTGATTTATAGCGCCCTTCCCAGTACTTACCTGTGCAGCTATCTTCCTTATTTGCTTCACGGGCAATGTATTCATTTAGGTTTTTCATATACCAGCTTATGTCGTAAAGTCTTTCTCGCCATTTAGCTATAATTTCATTAAAGCAAACTAAACTCGCATTATCTAACGGCTCGCCTTTTAAGTAACTATCCACCAAAGCGTGGCCATTATAAAGCCTATACCAGCGTTCAATTACTTCACTATCTGCCCAATCTAGTGCCTGCTTTCTATTAACATTTACAACTAAGTGATAGTGATTACTCATAATTGCGTAAGCTGCAATCTCTATGGCAAACACACTACTTAACAACTTTATACGCTCTACTAGCCACTCTCTGCGGTGATCAAAGTTTTTACCTGTGTATTTATCATCACCACACAAAAAAGCTCGCCTAACGCATCTAGCTATTAAGTGATAATAAGATGTTGATGCCAAATCAATGAGATTTTTTCTTGCGCGTGTCATAAAATACAAAACCAATAACCACTGGATATAATAACAGTAGTAGCTAATGTGAGTTTTGCAAATACTTTGTGCCTGTCCTTTTAAATCTTTTAAATCCTCTTTTTAAATCTCTTTAAAGCAAAAACATAAAATGATTAACAAAGTTATATATCAATTCAACGCCTGCAGCTTTAGTTTATTTTAAAATTATGTTTTGATGAATTAAAGTCAACCTTTATCCTTTTGCTCTTTTAATATCATTTAGAACAAAGTGGATACAAGCAAAAAAATAATAAGAGAACACAATGACACAATTTAATAACAATAGCGTAGTAATATTAAGCGCAGTACGCACTGCTATCGGTGGCTTTGGTGGCAGCCTTAAAAACTTCACTCCCGCTCAGTTAGGCACTATGTGCGCCAAAGAAGCATTAGCCAGAGCCAATATTTCACCAAAGCAAGTTGGTTCATGTGTGGTAGGTAAAGTGATACATAACGGTCCTAAAGACGCGTATTTGTCGCGAGTTATTGGGCTAAATGCAGGGTTACCAATTAGCAGTCACGCGGTAACACTCAACCGCTTGTGTGGTTCGGGTTTAGAAGCCATTATACAAGCAGCACAACAAATTCAATTAGGTGATGTAAACGCAGCTTTAGCAGGCGGAGCAGAAAGCATGAGTAGCTCAGGCTATACTCTAGCAAGTAATCGTTGGGGCCAAAAAATGGGTGATAGTACAGTAGTTGATGAGCTAACTACCACATTACAAGACCCATGGGACAACACACCTATGGGCGTTACCGCTGAAAGCATTGCAGAAAAATATAGCATTAGCCGCAAGCAACAAGACGCTTACGCAGCACAAAGCCATCATAAAGCGGCTAAAGCCATTACCGCAGGCTATTTTAAACAGCAAATAATGCCCATCGAAATTAAATCTCGTAACGGTAATCAAGTTTTTGATACTGACGAGCATGTTCGTGCTGACACAACGGTCGAAAAACTCGCCACCTTAAAACCCTACTTTAAACAAAATGGTACAGTCACCGCAGCCACCTCATCAGGTATTAATGATGGCGCAGCCATGTTAGTGCTTATGTCGGAGCAAAAGGCCAATGAACAAAGCTTAAAACCACTCGGTCGCCTAGTCGGTTATGCCAGAGCAGGTGTTGAGCCTTCATTAATGGGCACAGGGCCTATTCCTGCTGTGCAACAGGTGTTTGAAAAAACTGGATTAACTATTGATGACATGGACGTAGTAGAATCAAACGAAGCCTTTGCCGCACAGGCATTATGCGTAGGCAATGAGTTAAACTTTCCTGAGCATAAAGTAAACCCCAATGGCGGAGCTATAGCACTTGGCCACCCTGTTGGCGCAACCGGTGCTATTTTATCGACCAAATGCCTGTACGAACTGAAACGCATTAACGGTAAATACGGCTTGGTCACTATGTGTATTGGTGGCGGACAAGGTATAGCTGCTATTTTTGAAGCGCTTTAGTTATAAAAGATTTTAAAAGAAATAGCGGCTAAAAATAAGCCGTTTTAATTTAGTAAAAATAAAGTTTTGATTAGTAAAGGACATGATTATTAAAGGACAGGCATAAACCTGTTAATTGCTTTATGCCTGTCCCTTTTTATTTTCCTAGTTAAAATGAGTTTATTAGCAAATAGCCTGGGGTATAGAATCATTCATATTCCTAACCCACCTAGGAAAATGGCTTAGAAAATATCAGGGTTTAATTTACGGCACTGTTAATTATTTTATGCCTGTCCCTTTATTTTTCTACCTAATTACCCTTTCTAAGATTTTTTCCTAGCCAATACTTACCTATTACCATGTATAATAATTTTAAAGGGAGATATAAATGCACATTGGTATCATAGAAGATCATCAACTAGTAAGAGATAGCTTTAAAAAGCTACTCGAATTACAGCCAGATTGGAAAGTAATAATAGAAGCTTGCAGCGTAAATGAAGCAAAGCTTGCGGTTGAACTAGAACAACCCGATATATTTATAGTGGATATATCGCTTAACGGTAAAGAAACCGGGCTTACTTTTTTATCTTACCTTTTTGAGCATTTTCCTAACATTAAAACCATTGTTGCCTCCATGCATGACCACGAACCCTATGTGAGTAACGCTTTGCGACTTGGCGCGTTAGGTTATGTGTCAAAACGCTCGGCTTCTGAAGAATTAATAGATGCGGTTAAGTCTGTAGCTTTGGGTAAGCGCTATATAAGCGAAGATGTAAACTTTGCCCTAACCACAGAAAGTAGCGCACTTACGCTACTAACAAATCGAGAAATAGAGGCCTTACCATTATTTTCTAAGGGGCTTAATGCCAAGCAAGTAGCACAAGCATTAGGAATAATGCCTAAAACTGCTCATGTCCATAAGGCAAATATATACACTAAGCTTAACGTTACAACTTCATTCGAGCTGTTAAAAATTGCAATAGATGTAGGAGTAATACAACTAGATGAGCTTACTTAGCCTATCCCCCTCGTTTAGTTTTTTTATTACTACAGCTTTTAAACAAGTAACCAAGCAGTTACTTGTTGGGCTTGTTTATTTTGTTATATTTGCTGCAACTTTTTGGCTCAGCAAAAATCTAGAAACAGTCCCCGAAAGCAGCGCAATTTTTATTCCTGCGGGCATTAAAATTGCCTTCTTTTTACTTTTACCTACAAAGTATTGGCTAACTTTATGGGTAACATCTCGTCTTCTTGCTGCCTTTGTGGGTGCTTTTAATAATGAAGTTTTAGCTCTTGCACAATGGGATTTTAATTTATTTCATGGTTTTTGGCAGGAGCTTTGCTTTGTTGCGCTTATTTATATTTTAAAAAACAGCCGTTGGCCGCCCAGTATTAACGATAGCCAAGGTATACTTTCGTTAATATTACTGGCTGTTGCTAGTACATCTATTAAATGGTTTGTATTTGCTAGTGCGTTTGAATTTACCAATATACTGGTTGCTACAGAATTATTACAGTACCAGTTAAATATGTGCCTTGGGGATATTACCGGCACACTATTAGTCACTCCGCTAATGATGCTAATTTTTAGCGTGAGGCATAAATTAAATAAATCGCTATTACTAAAAATGATGCATTTAGGGGCTGCTTTATTGTGCCTTTTATTAATTGTAATTTTTGTATATGCACTACGCCCCGACACCTACCCGCTACTAAGGCTCGCCTCGTTATTACCCATTATTTGGTTTTCGTATAGGTTTGGCTCTTTGGGCGCTGTAACCAGTGCCACGTTAATTAATAGCTTAATTATACTCGAGGCAAGCTTTACTCATGCCCCTGAAAACACTTATATAAGCCAGTTATTCATTTTAGCAAATGCAATTACCAGTATGGTTTTAGGCGCTGCAATTACTGAACTAAAACGTAAAAATAATGAGTTATATAAAACGAACCTAGAACTCAGAAAGCAGTTAACTAAAAACACACACCTTGCGGCTAAAATGGTTAGCGTACAAGAAAATGAGCGAAAACATCTTTCTCAAGAGTTACACGACGAGTTGGGTCAAAATCTCACTGCTTTAAAAACTGACTTATCTATTTTGTCTCACATGAGTAATAAAGATACTCAGTCGTTTGTTAAAAGCTTAAAAACGAATGCCAATACCATGTACGATTCGGTATACCAATTAATGCATTACCTTCGCCCACGCGAATTAGACGAACTTGGCTTAAATAAGGCAATAACAGCCGGGCGACTAAAAAGTTTACTGCATAAGGCAAAAATTAATTTTCAGGCCGACTTTAAAATTCATAAAGCCCTGTCAAAAGATCATGAAATAGCTATTTATCGAATATGCCAAGAAGCTGTAACTAACTGTGTTAAGCATAGTAATGCCAGCAAAATGCATATAGAACTCGTAACCGATAATAATTTTATTACACTAACCATTAGTGATAATGGCAGTTTAGCAACACCTGCTAACAACTCGGGTAATTATGGTTTAGCTTTTATTGAAGAGCGCGCAATGGCATTGGGCGGAACTTTTGAAGTGTGTGTAAAAAATGGCTTTACCATTAAGGTAAAGCTTCCTTTTTACTTTGATTAGTTAGCACATTGCTTAATTTGTAAATTGCTTAGCAAATAAAAACTTGTTTAGTATAAAACTTTTGCCTTAATTGGCCTGCTTCTATATGTTCGGGATTAACTTGTATTTCAGCTTGGTTACCTATTAGCTGCAGTAGCATACCTTGTGCTATTTGGCTGTTGCCAAGCCTTGACTTTACCACCACTTGCTTGCCTATAGCGCCTTGTAATCGTGGCTTTGGCAAACTAGGTTTGCTAATTGGTTTTAACCCTTCCGACTTTGCAAATAAGTTTACGCAGTGCTGCTTAGCTGCAACTATCAAATCGTCTTTACCTTTAACCACGTCAACATTATTTAATAAATGGATAAATGCTTGATTAGCTCTATCAAACTCTGTAGACACATCAGTTAAACCCCGTATAGCTGCCCATTTTCGAATGACTATATATTTACCCTTTTTAATACGCGCTAAACTAATTGAGGCACCTGTCATTTTGCTATACCACTCAATACGATAGCAAAATGAGCCTAGGCTATGTAAAAACACCGTAATATTGCCAAATTCCTTTGTGCTTGCTTCAATTAAACTCATTTTACTTCCCTAACGTCCTAGTTAAATTGAGTTTATTAGCAAATAGCCTGGTATAAAATCATCCATATTCCTAATCCATCTAAGAAAATGGCTTAGAAAATACAAGTGGATTAATTTACGGCACTGTTAATTATTTTATGCCTGTCCCTTTATTTGTCTTAAAGAACATTGAACAATAAACTTTTCAATTGTTAGAATGCCCACCTATTTCCCCATCAAGAGACACAATGGCAAACTTCAATACTCATCTTAATACTGCGCTAATCATCACAGGCTTAGCCTCAGCCACCTTATTATCTGCAGGACATATTAATTTAAAGGGCGCGCTTTGGTTATGGTTTTTAGGCTCAATCGGCGGTTTATTACCAGATATAGATTCAGATAACTCCACATCACTCGACACTGTTTTTAACTTATTTGCACTGAGCGCTGTATTACTGGTACTGCATTACATAACCACTGAGCTAATTATTAAAATTAGTTTTATCGAGTTAATTGTCGTGCCGTTATTGGTTTACGGATTTATGAAATATATTATTAGACCACTTTTTGAATGGATCACAGTACATAGAGGCAGTTGCCACTCTTTACTATTTATACTGCTATGCGCGCTATTAACAACACAAGTAACATGGGAACTGAATGATCAATCAACCCCACAAGCAGCCACCTTTGCCTGGTTAACGGGTGGGTTTATTTTACTCGGAGGATTAATTCATTTATTGCTGGATGAAATTTACAGTGTAGATTTAAATAATGTCACAATTAAACGCTCTTTCGGGACCGCTCTAAAAATAGCTGACTTCGATAATAAATTAATTACATTATCATCGATTGTTGCCATTGCAGGTTTAATCTATGTTGCCCCTCCTACAAAACAAACTATCACAGCGTTAAGTGATTGGTCTCACTTTAGATTTCAATCTTTAAAAATTAGATTTTAAGCCCTCTATACGCATAATAATACGCATAGCGAAATCAAGTGAATAACATTGACACCCACCCTAGTTTTTCAAAGTGATTAGCGTGGGTGTCATCATAATTTTATTCTTTGTGTTTGCTTCAATAAAACTCATTTCACCTAGGGAAACAGTTTATAAAATACCAGGATTTAATAAACTGTTGATTATTTTATGCCTGTCCCTTTATTTTTGCCATGTCCCTTTATTTTTGTTTATTTTTTTCTGCAGCGAAACGTAGCCAACTGTTACGTGTCCTTGTTGATTTTCTTGTTAGTTTTCGATTACTGAAAGCCTAAAGATATTTGCTGCACGTAGCTTGCCCATGATTTGTAACACCTTACAGATGCATGGCTAAAATTAGGCGCTTCAGACGTGACATCTAGCTTTTCTTTAAGAAGGTACATAGTTTGTGCGATATTCCTAACATAACAATATTTATCATGATTTGGAACTATATTAGAGTCTATGAAACCTCTCGCTATATTTTTAGGCCCTCTATGTAAATTACCTTTCCAAAATCCATTTTCTCTATCATTTGAAGCACTGATGACTCCACTTTCAAAATCATAAGACCATTCATTAAAATCACTTTTTAAGTGCTCAAAAAGCTCATTTGAAATAATGAAAATATCTAAATCAGAACCGTCCCCAAATGGCTTCCCCATTTTATGAGGTGCTAATGACTGTCCTAATCTTGCACTGCCAGTAACATTCAATTCTTTTGGATCAATATTTAGCCTTGAGCCAACCCATGAACGAATAGATTCATAAATTCCGGGGCAATCTTTAAATGCGAATGGAATACCCTCTGACAACCACTGCCTTGCGATGGCTTGTCTTGCTGATTCTCCGCCATTCTTTGCAACTTCTGATATTAATTTTGCTTCTGGATAGGGAGATACCACATCCCTTAAATAGCTTGATATTTTAAATGGTTCCATTGTGCTCTTTAGAATTGAATTGGTTAAATCGATTGATAATATGTTTAGCTCGTATATCAATAGCTCTAAGCTTCATATTTTTATTAAATCTCGGCTCGGGATATTTTAGTCTTGCAACTATCGAAGCTGCTTCATAATTAGATAGAGCACTTTTATCCAGATCTAAAATTTTACAAGTTTGTTCAAGTCCATGCATATTCCATCCAAAATATGCAATATTTAGATAAAGTTTTAATATTTCTTTTCTTTCAAGAGATAAGGTTAATCGTGTGGCTAAATAAATTTCTTTAAATTTACGTTGAGGGCTTATTTCATAGCGTTTAGTAATTGTTCTCACTAATTGCATTGCTATTGTAGAGCCACCTTCTCGTCGGTTACAAAATGCGGTTCTCCAAAATGCTCTAACTAAGCCAATTGGATCAACACCAAAGTGTAACCAGAAACGGTGATCTTCTCCTGCAACTAGCAACTCTAATAAGTTATCAGAAAACACTATTCCCGTATTTTCTGCTCTTATTTCATCAATACTCTTTATGAGCTGATTCCATTCATATTTAAACTTCATTTATGACTGACCACTATCCCAAGAAAACTAACGCCACAATAAGCGGACTAAAATTGTGGGTTATAATGTGTAGCGGATCTAAACGTAACCCACTGTTTTAATTTCGTTTAATTACCTTTTTATAAAGATTGCATATGAGCTAATTCATCTTTAATTGGTATGATTTGTTCATATAACCGATGATATGCCTTACCAACAGCACCACGAAATTGAACAAGTGTTGGAGGGTTTTCACCAATATTCATAATATGGTCTTGTGCAATACCAGGGTAAGGATCAATAAATATCACCTCCGACATGCCTAATTGATATGCTTTTTTAGCACAAAGTTCACAAGGGCTTGCCGTAGTATATAACTTTCCACCTTCGATACCTGAGCTACCATATTTAGCCAGCTGTAAAAAAGCATTTTCTTCTGCATGTAATGCTCTTGTATGTACTTGATTACTTTTTTTATCTAAGCTGTTATGAATATCTTTAAAGCAATACGATAGATTATGCCCCTCGAATATTTTAGTTCTTCCATTTATTTCTTTTATTTTTAATAACTGCTCGTTAGCTTTAAGTCGGAATTTTTGATTAGTTCTCTCGTAATTACTATATGTTTTAGGATCAAACTCTTCAATTAAACCATCTAATGAACGCATAGAACATGGCACTTGTCCTTTTGCCACATCATTCCACCCGACGGCTTTAATTGAATTATTAGAATCGGTTACTACAGCTCCTACCTGCCTAGAGATACAACCAGAATTCATCTTCATAGTATACGCAACTTGCATTACCCGCTCCATTGCCGAAGGAGGTATTAAGCCAGGGTGTTGCATTAAAGCAACGTACCAAACAATTTGTGCTTTTAAAATATTATTATTATCAAATTCATTTTTAGGGTTAAAAATGTGAATGTCAGAAATTTCTATACATTTTTTAACATTTTGGGTTGTAAACTCTACAAAATCACCTTGTGACTTCCCTGATTCAATCTTTTCTATTGCATCAATTTGATCGGCAGAAAATTTATGTAATTTTTGCATATACTTACTACGGTGTTCATCTGGTGCATTTATTGAAACTAGGTGAAATGCGGCATACCTATCTTTGAAGAATTTTGCTTCGTAAGGATTTCTTATGGCATCTATGACAATATATGCTTTATCTTTAGTAGCCACGCGAATCATTTTAATAGTTCTATTTATAGTCTCTGGTAAATTAAATACACAGGTTGGATTGAACTCTGCTTTTTCAAACGCGTTTTGTACTACGCCTGTTTTTCTTATTGAGTTCCCTCCTGCTTGATAAGTCGATACATATAAACCTAGACTTAATTCATCTAATTCCTTTTTAAAATCACGAGTAAATTTTCTTATTAATTTTAAAATTCGGATGAAATCTTTAGCCTTCTCTTTAGTTACTAGAAAGTCTTCAGAGTGATCTAACAAACTCAAAATTAAATCTTTATGATTGGTTACTAACCTATTCTTGCTGAAAACACCACTCTTTAGCTTTTCATACAAAATATTTTCATCTAAGGAATTTTTATTATAACTACAAATAAACTTTGCTAGATGTTCTGCAGATAACGTCAAAAAATATATAGAAATTAAATCACTAACTTTTATTGAGTAAAAATTATGCCAATGCTGCTCCGCATAATTTTTAACGATTTTATAGCGCTTGGCATCTAAACCCTCATAGAAGTTATTTAGATTTTCTACAGAAGGAAAACTCGGTGACTTATTTTCTAATATATTTGCCGCTGTTGTGCAACCTGATCCTGTTCTTCCTGTCAAACCTACTAATATGAATTGGCTATTTTCCATAAATAACTGACTGATAAATTGTTCGTTTTTCATATTTCTCTCGTTGATTAAGACTAAAAATTAGAATTGCTTTATAACAGCTTATTGAACACCACTTTTGGGGGTTATAACCCCTAAAACGGCATATATTACGTTGCTCGATAACCAAACAACTTACTTATAAACAAGTAGTTACAATTGCTATTTTGTAACCTTTGTTATTTAACCCTAAAACGACTTTTAATAATGTTATGGGACAAAACCTACAACACTGTATTTATATACAGCGTTAAATTAAATCTATTTTTTATAAAAACGCATCTGCAATCATCACCTATTTAAAACCTTGAATCATTTTCACAAGGTACCCCGTCGTTATCGCCATCCATTTTTGTATTCGGGCAGTTATTAATAAAGAATACAGCTTCGGCTCGTGAGGTCATTTGGCTACAGTGTTGCCTGCCATCACATGTAAAGTTTTGGGTGCTTTTAGGAATAACTATCTTTGGGTATTTTTCATCAAAGGTGGCTAAATCGGCATTGGTAATAACGGGGGTGTTGTTTTTATTGCCTGTATGAGTGTTTGCGAAGTACCTATTGTATGCGCTAAAACCTATGCTTAATATAATTACCAGCGCAACAAGGTTAGCTAAAGTGCTCGACTTCTTTTTTGCTTTACTCATTTTAAAGGGTTTATTAAAAGTAGCTGTTTTTTCTAGTTTGGTTTCTACTTTGCTTTCGATTACGCCTTCAATGCGGCAGTTTACGGCTTTGCTTTTACCATTGGGATCAGTAGCTACCTCAAAATAGATGGTGTCGCCTACTTTGGGTTTGCGGTTCATGTGTTTAAGCGAAGATATGTGTATAAAGGTGTCGTGTGCAACGCTGCTAGATTTAATAAAGCCATAGCCTCGGTTGTCGTTCCACGACGTTAACAATCCTTTGTTCATTGGTGTTCCTGATTTTTATACTTTTTATTAGTTATTTGTTTTTTATTTGTTACTTATGCAAACTATACGTTTCTAAAAGTGTTCGGTAAACTTATTTTAAGTTATTTTAAAATTAAACTACTTATAGCCATTAGCTTGGCGGTATTTTAATTAACTAATTATTGAATAGTGATTGAATAACGAATGAATTACATGAGGTGGTTTTAATTTGCGGTGCTGTTGATTATGATGGCGCTAGAAATACTTAATAAGTCAGTTGTGCTTTAAATTTTTTAGTAAGGATCATCTTATGTCTAGCTATAACGAATCTCCAGAGCAAGTTACTAAAGCAACCGAAGGTTATGTAATGCAGCAAACTATGCTGCGAATTAAAGACCCAAAACCTTCATTAGCATTTTATGAAAACGTATTAGGTATGAAGTTGTTGGGCAAATATGACTTTCCTGGTATGAAGTTTACCCTGTACTTTTTAGGTTACGAGCAACAACTGCCTGAGGGCGATGATAAAACCAAAGCTGAATGGGTGTTTCGCCGCCCTGCACTAATTGAGCTTACCCATAATTGGGGCACAGAAAACGACGATAGCTTTGCAGGCTATGTAAGTGGTAACGAAGAGCCAAAAGGCTTTGGCCATATTGGTATTAGCGTACCCGATGTATACGCCGCGTGCGAACGTTTTACAAAATACGATGTGGAGTTTGTAAAAAAACCAGACGATGGCTCGATGAAAGGTTTGGCGTTTATTAAAGACCCCGACGGCTATTGGATTGAAATACTCTCGGCCGAGGGCATTACCGAAATTATTATGTCTCAGTAATAACTAGACTGTATGTATGTTTTAAATTATAAAGCCAGCAGCTAAGCTGGCTTTATTGTTTGTAGGCGTTGTTAATTAAACTTAGTTTATTTAGGAGCGTTTCGCTGTGAGGGATCTTTATTAAAGCTGCTTAATACTTCAGTTGGGTTTTGAGTTAGTTTTTGCTGTTGAGCAGCCTCTGCCCACCAGGCTAATTGGGTAAATGTACGTGAGAAGTAATTAAACCAAGAGTCTTGTTCACTTTGATCATTGAACGAGCCATATTCAGTCATTACCTCTTGCGCTTTTGGTACATGGATCATTGCTGATACGGGTAAGCAGCCTAATTCACTTAAAAAGTTACGCATACCCATTGCGGCGCGCATACCACCCCATTGCCCAGCAGAGTAAGTAACAATAGCGCTGGGTTTGTACGAAAACAGTGAGCTGCCAAAATGGTTTAATAAGTTGGCCAGTGCTGGGCTCATAGAATGGTTGTACTCTGGGCTGATCATAATGTAGCCATCGGCTGCGGCAATTTTGTCGGCTAGGGTATTTAGCTGCTCGGGAGCTTTACTTTTTGGATAAGCAAAGTGTGGTTTAAATACCGGTTCGAGCGGGTAATCTAGCGCGTCGATTAGCTCTATTTCGTGTGTACTAAATTGGCTTTGCAAACACGCTATACATGCTTGAGCTACGCGCTCGCCAAGCCTTGCTGGTTTAGGTGGTGTGCTATTGCGTACTGTGCCTAAAAATACTAAAAACTTCATGTATATTCCCTCGTTGTTTAAATTACTTTTTTAGGATTGCTAATTAAGCTCAGGGCTGTATAGCCTGTGCAGCAAGCTCTGCAAGTACATTGGTAAGCTTTGTAGCAACAGCGCATTGCCCTGCACCATGGCGCTTAACTAAATAGCTAGGATCGTTGTAGCTCAACCATACTTTTGCATTGGCGTCTTGCCAAACAAGTGCTTTAAGCGGTAAATCAATCCCCATTGTTTGCGCGCACTGCATTAAAGGAGTACCGCCTTGTGGATTACCAAATATAATAACTTCGGTATAGCCAAGCTGCTGCCCTACTTTTTTAGCCCCTGCGGCGTGATCAATACGTGCAAAAATTGTTAGTCCTTTATTTTTAGCCAGTAGCTCAAACTTATTCATAGTGGCTTTGGCGCTTTGCTGGCTTTGTAGTGTTATTAGGCCGTTTGTTGCTTTAGCCGGAAAAAACACAAAAAGTAACGCAAATACAAAAGTGGTGCTTAATAGTTTCATGTATAAACTCTGGTTTGGTTAAACATATGAGCAACCAACTTAGCATGTAATTTAGCCACAAAAAAGCCAGCGGTTAAGCTGGCTTGGTATATATGCAATAACTTTGCGCTAAAACATTATTTACGCAGTGCGTCTATACGGGCGTCAAGCGGTGGGTGCGACGAAAACAACTCAGCCATACCTTTACCACTGGCAATACCAAACGCCATCATTGAGCCTTCTAGTTGCGAAGGATGATTTTGCTTTAATCGCTCAAGGGCTGAACGCATTTTGTCTGCGCCTACTAGTTTGGCAGCGCCGCTGTCGGCAGCAAACTCACGTTGGCGGCTGTAATAAGCCACTATAACGCTGGCTAAAATGCCAAAAATTACTTGAAACAACATATCGAACAGGAAGTAGGTCCAGCTGTTGCCGCCCTCTTGTTCATCGTTGTTACTGTTTATAAAGTTATCTACTATGCCTGCTAGCACTTTAGCGGCAAATATAACAAAGGTGTTTACCACGCCTTGTATAAGTGTAAGCGTTACCATGTCGCCATTAGCAATATGCGATACTTCGTGGGCAAGTACGGCTTCGGCTTGATCTTGGCTCATGCTGTGTAATAAACCTGTGCTTACTGCCACTAGTGAGTTGTTTTTACTTGGGCCGGTGGCAAATGCGTTCATTTCTGGGCTGTCGTAAATGGCCACTTCTGGCATTTTAATGCCGGCTTTTTGCGCTTGTGCTGCAACCGTAGTTACTAGCCAATGTTCGGTTTCGTTACGTGGTTGGGTAATAACATGTGCGCCGGTTGATTTTTTAGCCATCCATTTCGACATAAATAACGAAATAAACGAGCCACCAAAACCAAACACAGTGGCAATCATTAGCATACCGCCTAAGCTACGGTTGCTTAGTCCAAATACACTCATCACTATTGAAAGCACTACACCTAATACCAACATAACCGCGAGGTTTGTTAGTAAAAATAAAAAAACACGTTTCATACTTGTCCTCAAAAAATAATATCGATTGCGGTACTATTAATATGTTTAGTGCGTTTGGCACTAAATTGATTAAAAGCAATCACTGCGTTATGACACAGTATGTCACAACGTCAGCGCTATTCTGTGACAAACTATGTCGTAAAACAAGTGTTTTTTATGTGTTTAGTGCGAAATTTTCTAGCAATGTTTTATATATTTGTAATTTAGGGGTTTGCTCACTGTATGGGCTTATTGCCAGTATAGGGAAGGGTAAACGTAATTTAAGTGAATCAAGATTAGCTTGGTACTCGTCCATGTTTGGCTCAACCTGATTTGCAATCCAGCCAATGCAATTTATACCCATACTTTGCATATGTGCAGCCGTAAGTAGCGCATGATTTAAGCAGCCTAACTTTATACCTACTACCAATATTACCGGCAGTTGCTCTGCTTTAACCCAATTGTATAAATAATCTGTGTTGCTTATAGGCAGCGCCCAGCCACCAGCACCTTCGGTAAGTATATAATCGGCACCTTGCTGTTTTACGTTTTTATACGCGCTGCTTAGCTTATCTGCAGTAATAGTAACCCCTGCTTGCTCGGCGGCTATGTGCGGGGCAATAGCAGGTGCAAAGGCAAACGGATTAATTATATCGTACTTGGCACTTACCGTTGCGCTTTCCATTAATATTAGTGCATCGGCATTTACTAGCTGATCAAACGCCATTTCGCAGCCAGACGCGAGCGGTTTAAAACCAATTGCTTGCTTTTTATGTTGGGCAAGTAGCTTTAGTAATAAACTGGTAACGTGGGTTTTTCCGGCGTCGGTGTCGGTGCCGGTAATAAAAAATTCTTTCATGGCGTTATTTACCTTTGCTGTTTTATTTAACTGGTTTTTATTTAACTGTTTTTTTGCAAAGTGCTAATAGCATAACGTGATACGACACGTGCGCTTTATTATTTTTAAGCGGATATGCGCTGCATACCTGCTGCAAAGCGTGCTTAGTTAACAAGCCTCTGCGCGTATTACTGTGATTTTGCGCTGTAGCACCTATGGCCTTAATAGAGCGAATGGCATTTAATGGCGATGTAAACTCATCGCTATACAGGGCTTTTTGTATTGTATTAATAGTAAACCCAGACTTTTGGACTGATTGGTTTATATACTGTTCGCTATTAAAGGTATTTATATGGCTGTTGTTATCAAGTGCGCTAAATGCGGTTTTTATCTCGTTAAGCGAGCCTTCAATAACGCAGCTAATATAGGCTTGCCCGCCTGGTTTGAGCGCAGTATAAAGCGATTTTAATAATTGAGCAAAATCGGCCGACCATTGCACTGCAAAGTTACTGTAAATAATATCAATACTATTGGCTTGCAGCGGTAGATTATCCATATCGGCGCATAGCCGTGGCGTATTTAGTGCGCTGCTTTGTAGCATGTTTAAACTAAGATCCATGGCAATAACGCTGCCAAATAATGTTTGCAAAGTATGTGTATTAACTAATGGCCCTGCGCCTAAGTCGATACACAGTTTGGCTTTATTACTGCTATTTGCATTCGCTTTTATAAGTTTAAATAAATCATCTGCGGCTTGTTTTTGCACATTAGCATGGTGGTTATAACTGCTGGCTGCTTTTGAAAATTTACTCTGCGCCCCTTTTTTAAGGCTACAGCTTGGTAATAATATAGGCCCTGCTGATAATGATTGTATATTTAACGGCTGCCTATTTGGCTCTGTATTTAATGGCTGTGTAGTTATAGAAGCAGCATTTAAAAATGTTTGAGCAATCATACTAATGCACCTACTAAGCTATTAACTAAATGGTTAATGTCGTGCTTTGTATGCGCTGCGCTGAGTGTAATTCGCAAACGTGCGGTGTTATGAGCAACGGTTGGCGGGCGAATAGCAGTAAGCCAAACACCGTATTCTTTAAGTTTACTAGCCACGTTTAAGGTGTGCTCGGCGCAGCCTAAAACAATGGGCTGAATAGCGGTACTTGACTCCATTACGGCAATATTATGTTGTTTAGCAAGTTGCTTAAAGTAGCTAATATTTGCCTTTAATTTAGCGCGTTTATCATCTGCGGTTTTAATCGCTTTAATACGTGCAAGAGTAAGCCCTGCAATAAGCGGCGACATAGCCGTGGAGTAAGTGTAATCGCGATTAAATTGCAGCATGTAATCAATAAAATGTTTACTGCCTAATACACACGCGCCGCTACTGGCTACCGCTTTGCCAAAAGTAATAACCAGTAACTCAGGTAGTTGCTCGGTATTAAGCGCCTCGCAGCTTCCTAATCCGGTTTTACCTAATACGCCAAAACCATGAGCGTCGTCTATCATTAGCCAAGCATTGTGCTGTTTGGCTAACGCCAGTAGCTCGCTAAGTGGCGCTTTGTCGCCATCCATCGAAAATACACCTTCGCTTATAATTAGCTTATGTTTGGCTGTTGATTTTTCTAAGCGGGCGCGTAAATGGTTCATGTCGTTATGATTAAAACGGATTAAAGCGGCGTTAGCATGCAGTGCGCCGTCTATTAGGCTGGCATGATTAAGCTTATCTTGAAAAACAGCACTGTGCTGCGCTACGGTTTTATCTTGAAACAGCGCTTTTATTACACTGCTATTAGCACTAAAGCCCGAGCTAAACAGCATAGCGGCTTCGTAACCTAACTGTGCGCATAAATACTGCTCTAGTGCGTGTTGCTGAACTTGATAACCGGTAACTAACGCTGAGCTGTGACTCCCTAATGCCGGTAATTCATTTAAAGCAATTGCGTTATCGCCAAAGCCTAAGTAGTCGTTACTGGCAAAATTAAGATAGGTTTTGTTATTAATAGTAATTTTGCGCGCCGTAGCATGCTGTACTTGGTGGCGTTTACGCAGTAGCGCATCGTGCAAGCAAGCTTGCAGATGCGTATTTATAAATTCAAATGACATTTGGCTGTGTTTACCTAGGCTTAGTTATAGCTTAGTTATTACTTAGTTATAATTATGGTTATGCTTCGTAAAATAACTTAGACGTTGCTTTGTCGGCCACTTGCGATGAAAGCGACGCGGCTACGGCTTCATCTGAATAGTCGTGACGAGTTTCTGGGTTCATCCCTAACTTTTTAATTAAGGCCATATCGGCATCGGCATCTGGGTTTTCGGTGGTAAGCAGTTTGTCGCCATAAAATATAGAGTTAGCACCTGCAAAAAAGCACATTGACTGCATTTGCTCGTTCATGGCGTTGCGCCCTGCCGACAAACGCACATAGCTTTGCGGCATCATAATGCGCGCGGTTGCAATTGTGCGTATAAACTCAAAATGATCTAAGTCATCTACGTTTTCAAGCGGTGTGCCTTTAACTTTAACCAGCATATTAATGGGTACGCTTTCTGGTTGTTGATCTAAGTTGGCCAGTTGCATTAATAAGCCATAGCGATCGGCTGCTTGCTCGCCCATACCTACAATACCGCCCGAACATACTTTCATACCCGCGTCGCGTACATTGCCTATGGTATCTAGGCGGTCTTGAAAAGTTCGGGTAGATATAATTTGCTCGTAATACTCAGGTGAGGTGTCAAGGTTATGGTTGTAGTAGTCAAGCCCAGCATTGCGTAGTTCGTGGGCTTTTTCGTTATTAAGCATGCCTAGGGTCATACAGGTTTCTAGGCCAAGCTCTTTTACTTCTTTAACCATTTGCGAAATATACGGCATGTCTCTGTCTTTTGGATCTGACCACGCGGCACCCATACAAAAACGAGTTGCGCCTTTTTGCTTGGCTAAACGCGCTTGTTCTACTACTTTTTCTACCTCGATTAGGCGTTCGCGTTCTAAATCGGTTCGGTAATGCCCAGACTGCGGGCAATATTTACAATCTTCTGGGCAGGCACCGGTTTTAATCGATAATAAAGTAGAAATTTGCACTTCATTTGGGTTGAAATTAGCACGATGAACCGATGCGGCTTTAAATAGTAAATCGTTAAATGGCATTTCAAATATTGCTTTAACTTCACTGTGGGTCCAGTTGTGACGAACAGGTGCAAGTTCCATAGTTTTCTACTCTCTTTATTTTTTCATAACGGTGATATTGGCTTAGTCTACTTCTTGAAGTACCATTGTCAACGAACCAAAGCCAACTTAAGTTTACATATGATTAAAAAGAGTACGATTGACCTAAATTTTGATCGCCAGCATATTTGGCACCCTTATACCTCTATGACCAAGCCTATAATGGTTTACCCTGTCACCCACGCAAATCATAATATTATTGAGCTTGAAACAGGCGAGCAACTCATTGATGGCATGGCCTCATGGTGGAGCGCTATACATGGCTATAACCACCCAGTTTTAAATAACGCCATGATTGAGCAAATTAACTCTATGAGCCACATTATGTTTGGCGGATTTACCCATAAACCCGCTGTAGAGCTGTGTAAAAAGCTAGTAAGCATTACCCCTGCTAGCTTAACTAAGGTATTTTTAGCCGATAGCGGCTCGGTAAGTGTTGAAGTAGCTATAAAAATGGCGCTGCAGTATTGGCTTAGCCAAGGCATTTCTAACAAACAAAAATTAATGACTCCCTACAAGGGCTATCATGGCGATACCTTTGCGGCTATGAGTGTATGCGATCCAGTTAATTCAATGCACAGTTTGTACAGCGGCTTTTTACCCGAGCATATTTTTGTACCAGCCCCGGTAAGCCAATTTAATAGTGAATTTAACCAAGCTGAGGCAACCGAGCTTGAAGCGTATTTTAAAGCGCACCACCAGAGCGTTGCGGCATTTATTATTGAGCCAATTGTACAAAATGCTGGTGGCATGAACTTTTATCACCCTGAGTACTTAGCCTGCGTACGCAAGTTATGCACGCAATATAAGGTGTTACTTATATGCGACGAAATAGCCACAGGCTTTGGCCGTACCGGTAAATTATTTGCCGTAGAGCATGCTAATATTCAGCCCGATATAATGTGTATAGGCAAAGCACTCACTGGCGGCGCTATGACCCTATCGGCCACTCTTACCAGTGACAAAATAGCCACAGGTATAAGCGAAGGCGAAGCCGGTGTATTAATGCACGGCCCTACTTTTATGGGCAACCCGCTTGCCTGCGCTGTGGCCTGTGCCAGTATAGATTTACTGCTTGAGCAAAACTGGCAGCAGCGCATAACCAACCTAAACAGCCAACTACAACAACTCAATAAGTGCAAAGAGCTTGATGACGTAGCCGATGTACGCACTTTAGGCGCTATTGGGGTGGTAGAGCTAACAGCGGAAGCAGGCAATGTTGATGTGGCTAAAATTCAGGCTTATTTTGTAGCACAAGGTGTGTGGATACGCCCCTTTGGTAAACTTATTTATTTAATGCCGCCATATATTTCAGACCATAGCAGCATAAAAACCTTGTGTGATGCCATTTATAACGCCATTAAAGGCAAGCATTACGCTTAAACTTACCGCTAAATTAAAGTTTTAGGGTTAAAAGTTGTACACACTTTGCCCTAATAAACAAATAGCCCCTTAACTCACCTTTAGAGTATTGATCTCAGTGATCTTTACCTATATGATAATACCTATCATTTACAGTTACCTTTTCGGACTCTTTTATGAACTTATTATTTAAACCAGCTAAAGCGTTAGGCGTAAGCCTGTTATTAGCCTCTGCTTTTATAACGCAACCGGTACTTGCAAACGGCCCTATTGGCGAGCATGTTAATCATCTTCAGGCTAATCTTAAAAGTTACGGCGAAGAAGTAGAGTGGATGGTTGGCAAAGTCGATACCATGGTAAGCGACTACGATACTAAAGGTGCTAAAGCGGTAAAAACAGATGACCTTATTGAATATTGGGAGTCGGTTAAATTTCACAGCGCCATAGAAACCAATTTTGTACCTGTTTACGCTTCTATTTGGCAAGGTATTTACGGCGTAAAAATGGCTATCGAAAACAAACAGCCTGCAGCTGAAGTTCGTAAACAACAACAAGCCATGAACAATGCCCTATGGCAAGGCCTTGGCGCTGTTAAATTAGCGGCAAAATTTCAGCAACAGGGTTTATTAGCAAATGTAACAACAACAGCAACCAAAGAAATGACCCAAAGTGCCACTATCGACGAAATTAAGCACCGACTCGATCGTGTTGTTGCAAAGTTTGCTGAGCGTTTAAACGACGAAGCCACCGAAATTGTACACGACACTTACCTACACTTATTTGAAGGCGTAGAAGGCACACTGATAGCGCAAGACGCTAACTTAGTTGAAGTGTTAGAGAAAGACTTTAACGTAACACTGCCACTTGCTATTTCTAACAACAAAAGCGTAGACGAAGTACGTAATGTAATAAGCGACATGCAAACAAAATTAGATCGCGCTAAAACGCTGATCGAAAAAGCCGAAAAAACACGTAAGGATGTATTTTAAGTGAAGCGTAGGACCTTTATACAAGGCCTGGTTGCGCTTGGGGCTGTGGGTGCATTACCACTGCCTCTTGCTCGCGCACTAGCGGCCAATATAGCAAACCCTGTGTCTGTAGATAGCTTACCTAAACTAGAGGGTGAGCTTACGCTTTATTTAGGGCGTGGTGAAGGTGGCTTATACGAAAACGTATTACAAGCTATCGAGAAAAAAAATCCAAACCTTAAACTCGGTATACGCCGAGGCCCAACTGCTGCATTAGCAAATACCATAGTAGCTGAAGCAAAAGCAGGCGTTCGCCGTGCTGACTTATTTTGGGCGGTTGACTCAGGCGCGATTGGTTTAGTTACCGATGCTGGCCTTGCACAGCCAATACCAAGTGATTTATCGGCTCAGTTACAACCGCAATTTAGATATAAAGAATGGACGCCGGTAACCGGCCGTATTCGTACCTTGCCATACAACACGTCGCGTTTAACTAAAGAGCAAATTCCCACCAGCATTATGGAAATTGCCGACAGCGATTTAAGTATTGGTTGGGCCCCTGCTTATGCGTCGTTCCAGTCGTTTGTAACTGCAATGCGAATTTTAGAAGGTGATGACAAAACCGCTAAGTGGCTTAAAAAAATTAAAAAGCGCTCTAAAACCTATGCCGGTGAATTAGGTGTAGTTATGGGCGTTGAGCGCGGTGAAGTTGATATTGGCTTTGCCAATCACTATTACACACTTAGGTTAAAGTCGGGCAAGCCCGATGCTAAGCTAGATTTAGCTTTTACCCAAAACGATGCAGGCTGTTTGGTCAATGCCTCAGGGGTGTTAGCTTTAAGTGACGATCCGTTAGCAACTAATTTTATGCGTTATTTACTAAGCACCGAAGTGCAAAGCTATTTAGCCAGTGAAGCTTACGAAATCCCACTTGTTAATGGCATTAGTGTGCCACAGGGCATACCGTCTTTATCGAGTATTTCGCCGCCTAAAATTGATTTAACTCAGCTCGCCGATTTACGCCCCACTATCGATTTAATGCGCAGTAGCGGCGTACTGTAATGCGACTACCTGCATCCTATCCAATGGCGCTGCTTGCAGCGCTCATTACGCTTACCCCTATTTATGTGTTAATTACCCTTGCCAGCGACACAAGCTCAGTATTTGACAGCCATAACCTCGACATTTTAGCTAATACCTTATCGTTAATGGCGTTAACTGTATTGGGTTCTATTTTAATTGGCGTGCCACTGGCGTTTATTAGCGCTTATGTACATTTGCCATTTAAAAAATTATGGCTGGTTATATTTGCAGCTCCCTTAGCTATACCTAGTTATATAGGGGCGTTTACACTTTATGCAGCTTTTGGCCCTGGGGGGGAAATAAATAATCTACTTAGTATTCCTACCCCCTCAATGGACGGCCTTAGCGGCGCAGCCATAGTAATGACCTTGTACACATTTCCGTTTGTAATGATGACCACCCGCTCGTCCTTACTCAGCCTTGATGCCAGTATGGTAAACGCTGCACGTACACTGGGTATGTCGATGACACAAAGTGTATTTAAAGTAATATTACCCCGCGTAGTTAATGGTATTGCCGCGGGCTCTTTGCTTGTTGCACTTTATACTTTATCTGACTTTGGTACACCGGCAATGATGCGCTTAGATACCTTTACTCGAGTTATTTATGTGGAGTACAACGCCTTTGCTTTGGGCCGTGCGGCTATGCTCTCGTTGCAATTAATGGTTATTGTTGGCTTTTTATTAATGATTGAATCACAAATAAAAACCGCCACTGAACGCCAAGGCAGACCACTTATTTTATTCCCTAAAAAGTGGCAGTTAAGCGCTATGTTTATAACTTTTGCGCCTATTTTGCTATTAGCCATTGGCTTACCTTTAGCTATATTTTCGTTGTGGCTGGCACGGGATGGTTTTAGCGGCTTTGATTTTAGTATTGCTTGGAACTCAACATATGCCTCAGCAATTGCTGCTGTAGTAGCTGTAATTGTGGCCATTCCGGTTGCTCATGCGGCTCTTAGCGGTAAAGCAGGTAAAGTAATGGAGCGCGTAACTTACTTTGGCTTTGGTATTCCGGGCATAGTAATGGGCACAGCGCTTGTTTATGGCGGCTTGCAACTGCCCTTTTTGTATCAAACATTAGGGTTGCTTATTATTGCTTATACGCTGCGCTTTTTACCCCTTGCTGTAGGCTCAGTACGTACCAGCACCGAACACTTAGATCCAAGCTTGGTAAAATCGGCCCGGGTACTTGGTGCCAGCCCACGCGAAGCATTTATGCGTATAACACTGCCCTTAACTATGCGCGGTATTATTGCCGGTGCAGCATTAGTGTTTTTAGAGTCGATGCGTGAACTAGAGGCCACCTTATTACTTGGCCCTACGGGGTTTGAAACCCTCTCTACTTATTTGTGGCGTGTATACGAAGCCGGCTATTTTGGCCGCGCTGCTATTCCGGGGTTATTATTAGTTGTGATTTCTGCGTGCGCGTTAGCTATTATGCTCACTGGCGAAAAACGCAACCAGCTCGAACATTAAGGATTTAATAACAAATGCTATCTGTAAGTCAGTTGTCTATAGATTATGGCAGTAACCGTGTAGTAAGCGATTTAAACCTATCATTAGGCAATAACGAAATTCTTATGCTTGTAGGCCCTACTGGCTGCGGTAAAAGTACTATTTTGCAGGCATTAGCCGGCCTTATACCTATAAGCGAAGGCGAAATAAACAGTGGTAAATGGCGGGCAACGCCTAAAATTACTGTGCCTGCGGAAAAACGCAGTGTAGGTATGGTGTTTCAAGATTTTGCTTTATTTCCGCATTTAACCGTGCAGCAAAATATTTTTTTTAGGTTAAAAGACACCAGCCCAGGCGAGCATTGGATAAAGTTACTTGGCCTTGATGAGTTTAGAAATAAAAAACCAGCAACGCTTTCAGGCGGACAAAAGCAACGCGTAGCACTTGCGCGCACCCTTGCCCACCAGCCCGACTTTGTATTATTAGATGAGCCGCTTTCTAACTTAGACGCCGCACTAAAAGACATGCTGCGCTGGGATATTCGCAACGCGCTTAAAGCGGCGGGCGTACCTGCAATTTGGGTAACGCACGACCAAGAAGAAGCATTGTCGGTAGGCGATCGTGTGGGTGTACTGCAAGGCGGTAAAATTCAGCAAATTGATACACCAGAGCGCTGTTTTAGTATGCCTAACAATCGATTTGTGGCACGCTTTTTAGGGGAAGCCAGCTTTATAAGCGGCCAATTTAGCCAAGGCCAAGCAACCACAAGTATTGGTAATGCCCCTGCCCATGGTGTTGATTGCGATAGTGGCGATGTAGATGTGCTGCTGCGCCCCGATGATGTATTACTAGTGCAAAGTAGTGTGGGTAATAATGGCGAAGTTATTTGGGTGCGCTTTGAAGGTGGCAGCCGCTTATGTGCTATAAAGCTTGCCTGCGCTACTGTAGTAACCAGCCGCGTTAGCCATGAAATAGTGGTAAACCCCGGCGATGCTGTACATGTATCTTTAAGTACCTCACACCCGTTAGCGGTTTATAAACAACTCGCGCAATAATAAAGTATGCAACACTAAAAAGCCCATTAACATGGGCTTTTTTAATCTGTATAAATTACCATTCAAACATATAGGCCATTTTACTAATAGTTTTAAGTGGAATGTTATGGCTGTTACGCTTGGCATATAAATGCTGCATAGATTTGTCTTTTACTTCGCCCACAATCACTTCTTTTACTTGATAACCCAAAGCAACTGCCGCTTGCGCATAGGCAATAAATTCCCATTTTTTAATATTGGTGTTATCTACAATCACCAACGGGATATTTTGTGCTAAAGCGTTAATAAAGCGCGCTAAATTTAAATTATGGTATTGCGGCAATTTAAACTTATCAAATTGGTATTCACCTTGATCATTAATAAAATAATCATCGGTTGAGCAAATAACATATTGGCTTTCGTCTGCACCGGCGAGTTCATCGGCAAGATTTTGCGCATAATAAGACTTACCGCTTCCTGGTAGTCCTCGTAAAATAAAAACTTGTTTCATAGCATCCATTTTTTAGTATGTAATGGTAAAACGATTAATATAAAAATATCTGAATGTTCATAATGCCACAAAATGGGTAAACATAAGAGCAACAAATAACAATACTCACATTTAGGCCTTAAAACTGTATAAAAATAAAGCGCATTTATAAAAATTTTTAAAGAGTTGCCCACAATAGTTTTTTTATCTTACTTTACTAGGTAAGATACAGGGTTCAAGTGCAGCGCCGTTTAAGAGCAATTTTGCCAGCGTGTGGTGCGTAGTTAAATTATATAGTTAGGCAACTTATATCATTGGAGTGAAGATGAGCCATTTAGCGATTTCAGAGCTATTAAAAGGCAAGGTATCGGTAGACAGCCAAGTTACAGTAAAAGGCTGGATCCGTACTCGCCGCGATTCAAAAGCAGGAATTTCATTTTTAGCCGTTCATGACGGTTCGTGTTTTGATCCTATTCAAGCGGTAGTTCCTAATTCACTTAATAATTATGATGAAGTCACTAGCCTAACAGCCGGTTGTTCTGTGTCGGTTACCGGTGTTTTAGTGCAATCTGCTGGCCAAGGTCAGTCTTATGAGATTCAAGCTAACTCGGTTACTGTATTAGGTTGGGTAGAAAACCCAGATTCGTACCCTATGGCTGCAAAGCGTCATAGTATTGAGTACTTACGTGAGCACGCTCACCTTCGCCCTCGTACTAACATGATTGGTGCCGTAACCCGTGTACGTAACTGTTTAGCTCAAGCTATTCATCGCTTTTACCATGAGCAAGGTTTTTTATGGATAAGCACCCCTATTATCACAGCAAGTGACTGTGAAGGCGCAGGTGAAATGTTCCGCGTATCAACGCTTGATATGCAAAACTTACCGCTTACCGATAAAGGCGAAGTAGATTACAGCGAAGATTTTTTTGGTAAAGAAGCATTTCTTACTGTATCTGGCCAGTTAAATGGTGAAACTTACGCGTCGGCAATGTCAAAAATTTATACGTTTGGCCCAACCTTCCGCGCAGAAAACTCAAATACTTCGCGCCACCTTGCCGAGTTTTGGATGGTAGAACCTGAATTAGCATTTGCTGATTTAGAAGATATTGCAAAACTAGCAGAGCAGATGTTGAAGTATGTGTTTAAAGCCGTACTAGAAGAGCGCCGCGATGACATGGAATTTTTTGCACAACGTGTAGAAAAAACAGCCATTACTCGCCTTGAAGAATTTGTAGAAAAAGACTTTGCACAAGTTGATTACACCGAAGCGGTAGAAATATTAAAAGCCTGTGGTAAAAAGTTTGAGTACGCTGTTGAATGGGGCGTAGATTTACAGTCTGAACACGAGCGTTACTTAGCAGAAGAACACTTTAAAGCACCGGTTGTTATTAAAAACTACCCACGCGATATTAAAGCGTTTTACATGCGCCAAAACGAAGACGGTAAAACCGTTGCCGCAATGGACATAGTAGCGCCAGGTATTGGTGAGATCATTGGTGGCTCACAACGTGAAGAGCGCCTAGATATTCTCGATGCTCGTTTAGACGAAATGGGCTTAAACAAAGACGACTACAGCTGGTACCGCGATTTACGTAAATACGGTACTGTGCCGCACTCAGGCTTTGGCTTAGGTTTTGAGCGTTTAGTTGCTTATGTTACTGGTATGGGCAACGTACGTGACGTTATTGCCTTCCCTCGCACTAAAGGCAGCGCAACGTACTAATACGTTAACGCTTACTGTGTACCATAGTAAAAACCAGCCGATGGCTGGTTTTTTTATGCCTAAGTAACCTGAGATCCGGATAATAAACTTATCTCAAGCAGCTATTTTTCAGCGCTAACTGCGTTGAATTTTCTTGCAATAGGCCAGTCAGGTTAAGTGAATAAGTACCTTAGGTTTATTAGGCACAATCAAAAGCCGCAGCATCATAAAATGATACTGCGGCTTTTAATTTATCACTATAACTATAAATACAAATATAATTTTTAGTTATTAACTTATAGAGCTTGCTCTAGCTGTGGTAAAACATCAAACAGATCGGCAACTAAACCGTAGTCTGCAACCTGAAAAATAGGTGCGTCTGGGTCTTTATTAATTGCGACAATTACTTTTGAGTCTTTCATACCGGCTAGATGCTGAATTGCACCACTAATACCCACTGCAATGTACAAGTTTGGCGCTACAATTTTACCTGTTTGCCCTACTTGCATGTCATTTGGTACAAAGCCTGCATCAACTGCTGCGCGCGAAGCACCAATAGCAGCGCCTAACTTGTCGGCTATTCCGTGTAATAAACTAAAGTTTTCGCCATTTTGCATACCACGACCACCTGAGATAACCACAGTAGCTGCGGTTAATTCTGGGCGCTCTGATTTAGTTTGCTCATCGCTTACAAAGCTGCTTAGCGCAGAATCGGATACCGTATTAACTGCCGTTATTGGCGCGCTTGCTTGCTCTGTTTGTAAGTCGAAGCTACTAGCACGTACAATGATAACTTTTTTGCTATCGAGTGACTTAACCGTGGCAATTGCGTTGCCCGCATAAATAGGACGCTTAAATGTTTCTGCGTCAACAACGTCAATAATTTCTGAAATTTGTGCAACATCAAGCAAGGCTGCAACGCGTGGCATAAAGTTTTTACCTGTAGTGGTAGCACTTACCACTATGTGGCTATAAGAATCAGCAAGCGATAGCACTAAATCTGCCATACTTTCAGCTAATTGATGTGCATATACTGCGTTATCTGCTACCAGTACACTGGCTACGCCATTAATAAGCGCAACTTCTTCGCTTAATACACCTAGGTTTTCGCCCGCAATAAGCACATCAATAGGAAAACCAAGTTTTGCTGCTGCGTTAATTGTTTTTGAGGTTTCTGGTTTTAATACACCGTTATCGTGCTCTGCTATTACAAGTGTTTTCATTTAGATTACCTTCGCCTCTGTTTTTAGTTTTTCTACAAGTTGCGCCACGTCCTCAACTATAATACCGGCAGTACGTTTAGCTGGCTCTTCAACGCTAATTAATTGCACACGGGCCGTTAAATCAACACCCAAAGTATCGGCTGCAATAACCTCAAGCGGTTTACGTTTTGCTTTCATTATATTTGGCAGCGACGCATAACGTGGCTCGTTTAAACGTAAATCGGTAGTTACAATAGCCGGTAAATTAAGCGCTACTGTTTGTAAGCCGCCGTCAACTTCACGGGTAACATTAACTTTTCCATCAACCACTTCAACTTTTGAAGCAAACGTACCTTGGCCACGTTTAGTCAATGCAGCTAGCATTTGGCCGGTTTGGTTATTGTCTGAATCAATTGATTGCTTACCTAAAATAACTAATTCTGGTGCTTCTTGTTCTACAATTTTTGCAAGTAATTTAGCAATGTGCAGCGACTCTAACTTTTCATCGGTTTCGATGTGAATGGCTTTGTCGGCGCCTAGGGCTAATGCCGTACGTAACTGTTCTTGCGAGGCTTTTGGGCCAATTGTTACGGCAATAACTTCGCTTGCTGTGCCCGCTTCTTTTAAGCGAATCGCTTCTTCAATTGCAATTTCGCAAAATGGGTTCATCGCCATTTTTACGTTGGTTAAATCAACGTCTGTTTTGTCTGACTTAACTCGCGCTTTTACGTTGTAATCTATAACTCTTTTTATTGGTACGAGAACTTTCATATGGACTCCATCGTTATTTAAACCTACAAGCTGACGTGCACGTCAACCTATTTATTTTATGAAATCAGACTACTGTCTATTGACGTAAACATCAACCTAAAATAACCTTTAAACATTCACAACCCATAACTTTTTATTAGCATCTATCAAATGGGTTATGTATTTCATTAACGTGTAGTTAAATATAGGGTACGTTAACCATTCGAATAAGAGGTATTTATGATCACCCGGGAAACCATGGAATTTGATGTAGTTGTTGTAGGTGCAGGCCCAGCGGGTCTTGCATGTGCAATAAAACTGGCACAACAAGCGCAAAATAAACAACAAGAATGCATGATCTGTGTCGTTGAAAAAGGTTCAGAAGTGGGTGCTCATATACTCTCTGGTGCCGTGTTTGAAACCAAAGCGCTGGATGAATTACTGCCAAATTGGCAAGAGCTCAACGCCCCTGTAACCACCAAAGTAGCAAAGGATGAAATTTACTGGTTTAACAACGAACAAAAAGCCACCGCTATTCCGCACTTTGCCACACCAAAAACCTTTCATAATGATGGCAATTATATTGTCTCTATGGGGAATGTTTGTCGCTGGTTAGCTGAGCAAGCAGAAGCACTGGGAGTCGAGATTTTTCCTGGGTTTAGTGCGCATTCGCTTATTATTGAAGACGACACAGTAAAAGGCATTATTACTGGCGATATGGGCCTTGATAAAGACGGCAACGAAAAAGATGGTTACATGCCTGGCATGGAGCTACGCGCTAAATACACCGTATTTGCCGAAGGTTGTCGTGGTCATTTGGGCAAACAACTCATTAATGAATTTGCCCTCGATGATGAGTCATCACCGCAGCACTATGGCTTAGGCTTAAAAGAAATTTGGCAAATTGATGAAAGTAAGCATCAATTAGGCACAGTAGTACACGGTACAGGCTGGCCATTACAAGGCGATACTAACGGCGGCGCATTTATGTACCACTGTGAAAACAACCAAGTTGTGGTAGGACTGATTGTTGATCTTAATTATTCAAACCCGCATTTAAGCCCGTTTGATGAGTTTCAGCGCATGAAACATCATCCGGTGTTTAAAAATGTATTAGCAGGCGGCGAGCGTGTTGCTTATGGTGCTCGTGCTATTGCTAAAGGCGGTTTGCACTCATTACCAAAAATGCATTTTCCTGGTGGGTTATTGGTAGGCTGCGATGCAGGTACGCTTAACTTTGCAAAAATTAAAGGTAATCATACTGCAATGAAATCGGGTATGGTGGCAGCTGAAGTTATTTTTAAAGCATTAGAAAATGAGCAAGCAAATACCGACTTAAGCGAGTTTAAAGACGCGTTTGAGCAATCTTGGGCTTATAAAGAATTGCAGCAATCACGTAACTTTGGCCCTGTTATGCACAAGTTAGGTAAGTTTGTTGGTGGCGCATATAACACCCTAGATCAAAATATTTTTAATGGTTGCTTGCCATTTACCTTTAAAGACAACACCCCAGATCACGATACCTTAGTTGATGCGGCGGATGCCGATAAAATAGTGTATCCAAAACCCGATGGTAAACTCAGTTTTGATAAGTTGTCGTCGGTATTTTTATCAAATACTAACCACGAAGAGTCACAGCCGTGTCATTTGCAATTAAAAGATCCGAGTATTCCAATTGCTGTAAACTTAGTTAAATTTGATGAGCCAGCGCAGCGCTATTGCCCTGCTGGGGTTTATGAAATTCAAGAAATTGCTGGCACTAAAGAGTTTGTGATTAACTCGCAAAACTGCGTGCATTGTAAAACCTGCGATATTAAAGATCCGAGCCAAAATATTACTTGGGTAACTCCGGAGGGGACTGGCGGGCCAAATTATCCTAATATGTAGTTATTATTGTTAATAAAAAGTAGGTTTTTACATATAAATTATAAACCTACACTAATTTGCAGGGGCTTGTGCCCCTGTTTTGCGCTATGCTTACCCTAGTTTTTATAAAAGAGAATTAGTTATGCCGTCGTCAAAAGTTGTTTTTCGTTTTTTAGCAGAGCCTACTGATGTAAATTTTGGTGGTAAAGTGCATGGTGGAGCCGTCATGAAGTGGATTGACCAAGCTGGCTATGCATGTGCTGCAGGCTGGAGTGGCCATTACTGTGTTACCGTATCTGTTGCTGGGGTTAAGTTTAGACGCCCTATTTTAGTAGGCCAAATTGTTGAAGTGGAAGCTAAAATAGCCCATACCGGTAAAACCAGTATGCAAATATTTATTCAAGTGCGTTGTGGCGACCCTAAAACACAAAATATGGTTGAAACCAACCACTGTGTAATTAGCTTTATTGCTATGGATGAAACCGGTTACCCAGTAGCTGTGCCTTCTTTTAAAGCGATTACCGAAGAAGATTTAAAATTAGAAAACTACGCTATAAAAATGAAAGAAATTGCAATAGAGACGGAAAACTTACTGCATAAGGTATAAGTAACTAAAGTGTGCCTGTAAAAACCTCACACTTTTTGTAAAACATGCAATTGAGCTTAGAAAGTAACAACTAATAAAAGTTCACTGCTGTACACGTATCATACAAACGGCCATAAAAACCAATACTAAAGTAGGTTTTTATGGCCGTTTTTTTATGTTTTTAATAATTGGCATGCTCACTGCTCCTACCTTGATGACGTTTGATTTAATTACATCTTATTTTTTCAAGCATTTGATTTTTATTATTAAAGGAGCTAATTCATGATTAAAACACTTTCTCTTTCTACACTTGCTTTAGTAACACTGGGTTTTAATACTGCAGCTAAGGCTGATATTGCTGATTTCGATTCTCCACGTATCTACACGGGTGTTGGTTACGGTCAATATTCTTTTGAATTTGAAGACAGTGACAAAGACACTGACTTTGACGACGATGCACAAATGCTAAAAGGTTACGTTGGCGCACAATTTAACGAGTATTTAAGCTTAGAGCTTGCTTATCAAAACTTTGATGAAGTAAGTGATGTGGACAGCAAAGCTGAAATTGATGGCGTATCGCTTGCCGCACGCTTGGGCTACCCTATAACAGAGAGTTTTTCTGTGTATGCAAAAGGCGGTTGGCTTGAGTGGGATGCAGAATACACACAAGATTTACCAGTAGGTTCTGTTTCAGCTTCTACAGATGGTGGTGATGCGTTTTACGGTGCAGGTATTGAATATGCACTTACAACAAACGTTCAATTTCGTTTAGAGTATGAACGCTATAAACTTGATGACGATATTGACCCAGATATGGATGTAGCGTCTGTATCAGTGCAGTACATGTTTTAATTAAACCCTAAAACGTGTGTAAAAGGTAAGCTTAGGCTTACCTTTTTTGTTTTGAGTGGTTTAAACGCACATGCATATAAACCACTTAGTCTAATCAATACCTTTTAGACTAGGCTTCTATAAGTAATAAACTCACTTACAAGTAATGCCATAAACGCTAAATATGGGTAGAATAGCGCTCTATTTCATTTGCACCCGAGTACTATGAGCGATTATACCATTTCGGCTATTGGCCACATTCAATCTCCTTATAAACAAAAGTTTGCTATACCTAGGCAACCTCGTTTAGTGCCAGAAGCTAAAGCAAAGCTTATTTTTTCGCCTGACTTTAATCGTGAAGAATTTGTACGCGGGCTCGATGAGTTTAGCCATATTTGGCTGCTATTTCGTTTTCATGAAACAGCCGACAAAGGCTATTCGGCTATGGTGCGCCCGCCTCGTTTAGGTGGTAATGCCCGCAAAGGCGTGTTTGCCACGCGAGCCACTTTTAGGCCTAACGCCATTGGTATGAGCGCGGTAAAACTAGAAGGTATAGAGTATAAAAATGGCCAACTGAGCTTATTACTCGCCGGAATAGATTTACTCGATGGCACACCAATAATCGATATAAAGCCTTACTTACCCTATTCTGACTCTATGCCAGAGGCCAGTGCGGGGTTTGCCGACACCCGCCCAGAAACCCACATGAGCGTTGAATTTACCCCTGAAGTCCTTAATTTTATTGCGCAGCAAACGCAATATCCAGATTTACAGGCGTTTATAAGTAATGTGCTAAAGCAAGATCCTCGCCCTGCTTATAAAAAGCAAAAAGACGGACAGCAAAGCTACGGTATGACTTTGTATAACTATAATATTTGCTGGCAAGTTAATGAGTCGCATAATTTAGTTACTAGTATAGAAAATACCTAAATAATTTATCACTTAGCGCTTTAGTGTAAATGCAACCGCTGGTAGACTGAAGCCCTTACAATATGTACATAATTACTCTAATTTCGGAAACAACATGCGTACCAGTCAATATATACTCGCCACACTTAAAGAAACGCCTTCGGATGCTGAAATTGTATCGCATCAATTAATGCTTAGAGCCGGTATGATCCGTCGTGTCGCTTCGGGTTTATACACTTGGTTACCCACTGGGTTACGGGTACTTAGAAAAGTAGAAAATATCGTACGTGAAGAAATGAATAAAGCCAATGCGATTGAAATGCTGATGCCAGTAATTCAACCAGCAGATTTATGGGAAGAATCAGGTCGTTGGGATGAGTTTGGTCCTGAACTTATGCGTTTTACCGATCGTCATAATCGTACCTTTGCGCTTGGCCCAACTCACGAAGAAGTGATCACTGATTTTGTTCGTAAAGAAATTAGCAGCTATAAACAGCTACCAATTTCTTTATACCAAATACAAACTAAAGTGCGCGACGAACGTCGTCCGCGTTTTGGTGTAATGCGCGCCCGCGAATTTACAATGAAAGATGCCTATTCATTTCACTTAAGTGATGAGTGTTTAGATGCAACGTACCAAGTAATGCACAAAGCGTATTGTAATATTTTTGAGCGTTTAAACTTAGACTACCGCCCTGTTATTGCCGACACGGGTTCTATTGGTGGTAGCGTATCGCATGAGTTTCATGTACTTGCAGAATCTGGTGAAGACGCTATTGCATTTAGTGATGGCAGCGACTACGCAGCAAATATTGAAAAAGCAGAAGCACTTGCACCAAGCGAGCCACGCCCAACTGCAACAAAAGAGCTTAAAGCGTTTCCAACGCCTGACGCTAAAACAATTAACGAGCTTAAAAAGCACTACGGTGTTAAACCACATCGCGGTGTTAAAACATTAATCGTTTACGCTGCGCCTGATGAAAACGGGGTACGTGGTTTAGTTGCGCTAGTTTTACGCGGCGATCACGACCTTAACGAACTAAAAGCTGAAAAACACCCGTTAGTAGATTCTCCGCTTGAAATGGCAACAGAGGCAGACATTGTTGCTGCTATTGGTGCAAAACCTGGCTCATTAGGCCCGGTTGGCCTGTCTATGCCAATTATTGTTGATAGAAGCGCTAACATACTAGCTGACTTTGTTGCCGGCGCTAATAAAGACGACGAGCATTACAGCGGCATTAACTGGGATCGTGATGTAACTGATTATGAAGTTGCTGATATACGTAATATTGTAGAAGGCGATGCAAGCCCATGTGGCCAAGGCACTTTACAAATTAAACGTGGTATTGAAGTTGGCCATATTTTCCAACTTGGCACTAAATACTCACAAGCAATGAAGGCTGGCGTATTAAACGAATCAGGTAAAAACCAAATAATGACTATGGGTTGTTATGGTATTGGTGTGTCGCGTATTGTTGCTGCAGCAATCGAGCAAAACAACGACCAATACGGTATTATTTGGCCACAACCAATTGCACCGTTTGATTTAGCTATTGTGCCTATGAATATGCATAAGTCGCATCGCATTCCAGATATTGCTAACAACCTTTACCAAGGCTTAAAAGATGCTGGCCTTGATGTGTTATTTGATGACCGTAAAGAGCGCCCTGGCGTTATGTTTAACGACATGGAATTAATTGGCGTACCATTTACATTAGTTATTGGCGAGCGCAACCTTGATGAAAACAAAGTTGAACTTAAAAACCGCCGCACTGGTGAAAAGCTAATGATTGATATTGATACAGCAATCGATGCAATTAAAGCAGCTGTTAAAGGTTAAGCATAAAATACACTTAACTATAAATAAAAAAACCGCTTTAAAGCGGTTTTTTTATATCTAAAATATAATCACTTCAGCTAAAAAGGTGACTTATTAAAAGCCGCCTATTTCGCTTTAGTGTTAACTCAACCACGTAATAAGCTTGTCTTTTAACGTTTGCGGCTTAATTGGTTTAGTAATGTAGTCGTTCATACCGGCCGTTAAACAACGCTCTCTGTCGCCTTCCATTGCACTTGCTGTCATCGCAATGATAGGCACATGAATATATTCTATTCCGGCTTTGGCGTTTCTAATTTCGCTGGTGGTATCGTAGCCGTTTAAATTAGGCATTTGGCAATCCATTAAAATAACGTTAAAAGGTTGCTGTTTATTGCTCTTTAACGCCTCTAAAGCTTCAAGACCGTCAGATGCACAGGTGATTTTAACTTTAGTGTGCTTTAAAATCGCTTTAGCCACTTCTATGTTGATCATATTATCGTCAACTAAAAGCACATGATAAGCTGATAAGTCTGCATCTACAGGCTCTTCAATTAAGCTCTTTGGTGGGGTAATAACAAACTCGCTACTGGCACCAAATAAACTCGCTAATTTGTAACTAAACTCATCTTGGGTAAGCGGTTTATTTAAAATATGTAGATGATCAGGAAATACTTTTTTCGATTGTTTGTTCATCACCATATCACGCAAAATTAGTACATATTTTTTATCGTACTGTTTGCAAAAGCTAATCAGGGCATTAACTTGTGGATGGTCGTCGTCAATAATTAATAAGTCCGCTTCAAACTCATCATGCTCACTAAAGTAATCTAACCTAACAATATTACTTTTATCTACTTTGCATGTTTGCAGTAATAAATCACACACATTGTTATACACATTATCGCGAGCAATTAATGCAGCAACATCAATACTGGTAGCAAGCTCAATGCCGGTATTTAGCTTTTTCTGGGGTGCTACATGCAGCTCAACGGTTGCAGTAAAAGTGCTCCCTACCCCTTTTTCGCTTGTTAGCGATATATTACCACCCATTAATTGCGCTAGCTTTTTACAAATTGATAAACCCAAGCCGGTACCGCCAAAATGGCGTGTGGTGCTTGAATCTTCTTGGGTAAACACTTCAAATAGTTTATCTATATTTTCAGCTGCTATGCCAATTCCAGTGTCTTTAACCGCAAAACTCATCTGTAATTTAGTATCGGTAATGTATTTAGAGCCTATGGTTAAGCTAACTTCACCTTTGTGAGTAAACTTAAAAGCATTATTAACCAAATTAATTAAAATTTGCTTAAGGCGATGGCTGTCACCTACTACCATACGATCAACAATATTGTGGGTGTGTAAAAATACTTCAAGTCCTTTGCGTTGCCCTTGTAGCGCTAATGAGTTAATCATATCGCTGCACACGGTAACAACATCAAAGCTGTGATTATCAATATCGAGCTTACCCGCTTCTATTTTTGAAAAATCTAAAATATCATTAATTAAATTCATTAAAGAATTAGCACTGCTATTTGCAAGTTTTAAATAATGATGCTGTTGCTCTGATAAGCCATCTTCTTTAAGCATTTCTAGCATGCCTAATACCCCGTTCATAGGGGTGCGTATTTCGTGAGAAATATTAGCTACAAAGTCACTTTTAGCTTGGCTTGCTGCTAATGCTTCATCTATTGCGCGCTCAAGCTCTCGGGTTCTTTGCGAAACTTTAAGCTCTAAAGTGGTATTAACTCCCTCAAGTTCAGCTTGAATATTTTTAAGCGAGCTTATGTCTCTTAAAATAGCCGCAACTTGATAACGCTCATTAAACACATCATAAATACTGCTGAGGGTTATTGAGTAGTAGTATTTATTGCCCGAACTGTCGGTGTGCATGGCTTCAAAGGGCATTTTAGAGCCATTTTTAATGGTTTCTCTTATGCATTGCTCATCTTCTTTATTTAAAGTAAATAAAGAAATAAAATTTACGTTATCACTCTCTAGTATATCGCCAAACACTTGCTTAGCTGTGTTATTAAATTGCACTACTTTACCCGACTCTGAAATGCTAAAAATAGCATCTAAGGAGTTTTCTATTACTGTGTTATTTTGCTCTTTTAACGAATGAATAAGTAACTTTCGGTTTATAAAGCGCTGATACAGCATGGTCATAACTAAAAACACACCAAAAAATACAGCTAATGTAGTAATAAAGCTTTGGCGTCTCTCGCTCACTTTTGCTAATAATGTTTGCGTATCTACACTCACAGCAAGCTCGAGTGGCAGCATGGCAATATCATTACCAAAATAAATACGCTTTTGAAGTGTGTATTGTTGTGGGTAGTTATTTAACGGCAGCGTTTTGTCTGCAGCCATATTTTGCGCGCCAACAGACTCTTGCTCCCAGGTTCTGCTTTTATTAAACTCAAACCCAAAGCGCAGCTCTGGGTTTGGATGATATAAAAACTCACCTTGGTTACTCATTAAATAAATTGCAGTGCCTTGCGGAGACTCAAAAGTGAGGCTTTTAAATAGTTGCTCTGCATAATAATTCGTAACTAAAACCGCAGAAACCTGTTTGTTTTTGTCAAATACAGGTTTTGCTACCCGAAAGGTACTGATATAAGGCTGCTGAATTTTACCATTTTCACGGTTGTAATTTATTGGCGAAATATAAACAGTGTGCTCATCAAGCATACTGGTTTTAATAACGTAATCTCGTTGGCCTTTTTGTTGTAATTGCTCGCCTTCGAGTATGGTAATTTTGCCTTGCTCGGTCCGATCAACCCTTACGACTTCTTGCCCGCCTTCTGCTAGCATTATATAACGCGCTTGTAATATGCTTTCGTCGGTGCGCATAAAGCCAGAAAATATACTCGCTAAGCGATTTTTCCAAATGGCCATAGGCGTTGCAGATGCTGGATCTGACAATTGATTTTCACTAGCGCGTGATATTGCTTTTATAGGTGGGGTTGCATCTAAAAATCGAATGGCGTTAACGCTGTCGGTAAAGTGTTTTTTTAACGATAATGTTTTAGTTTCGAGTTCGCGTTTTAGCTCTATTTGCGCCGTGTGATAAATTTCACTTCTTACTTTTTGCTCAAATATATACATTGAAGGCAACGCAATGATCATAAAAATCATTACGGCAAAAAGTATTAGCTTATTACTTTTTGCAACTCTAGATAAAAAATTTCGTTTTAACATTTACTATTACCTACACTATAGTACTTACATAAGTAGTCTAGATTGAGAAACAATAAACCTCAAAATTAATTACTTACCTCTTTTATTTGCAATAAAGAGTGCCAAATTATGAAGTGTATTCTACCACTACCATTGCTCTTAATGAAATAAACTAAACGCTATTTATATTTGTTTATAAATGAAAAAGGCAGCGAGTGCTGCCTTCAAAACTTAAAGCTTTGTCTATTAACTATCTAAATAACACATCTTCGCGGTTAAACCATTTAACGCAAAAAGCTAATAAAATACCGGCAATAATAGCTGTAGCTAAAAATATTAGCCCTATTAGCGTGTAATCTACTGTGCCTTTAACTATTTCTTTTATTGCTAACGCTACATTAGTGACAGGAATAAACGCTGTTTTAACAGTGAGTTCCACATTTGGCATTAAGGCAATTATTACCGGAAAAATAACGCCCAGAGATAACGGTGTCATGTAGTTTTGCGCTTCTTTAAAGGTACGTGCGTAAATTGAAATAGCTAACGCTAGCGCAGAAAATATAGCCGCCAGTGGTAACAGTAATACAAAAATCATTAATAAATCAGAAACGGCTAAGCTACTAAATGCAACTTTAATAAATTCAAGATCCGCAAAAGTAATCGCCAAGGCTATCCACACTCCCATACTCAGCACAGTAATGGTTGTAGAGGCAATCGAAGTAGTTAAAAGGGTAATAAATTTACCTAAAACAAGTTGTGTACGAGTGATAGGTGTTAACAATAATGTCTCTAGGGTGCCACGTTCTTTTTCGCCTGCTCCTAAGTCAATGGCAGGATAAGTTGCTCCCATTAATACTAAAGGTACTAATAAGTACGGTAAAAACCCACCTATTTTTTCACCTAGGTTTTCACGTTTGTCGGCGGTATCTACTTTTACAACTTCAATTGGTTCAAGTATTGCTTTTTGCGTTGCTTCGTCAATGCCAAAACTAAGCAGCTTTTGTACTTGTAACGCATCGCTGTATTCTTGCGCTAGCTCTTTCACCCGCTGAAACAAAAAGTTAATAGACTTAGCGTCGTTAAACACTACCTGCCATTTGCTTTGCTGTGCATTATTTAACGTTTGCTGTGCATTGCTTGGTAAATAAATGCCCATATCAATATCGCCAGCAATCACTGCGGCTTTAAGCTGTGCAACACTATTAAAGGTTTTAGTGCCTTTATACTGCTCAAAACTTTTATGGTAAAACACTTTGTCGGTAAACTCTGGCGCATAGTCGCCGTTTACAATAGCGTAGGTATTTACTTTTTGCTCTGCATCCATAGCTGCTTGTGCGCTAATAAAGGCAACAACGGCAAAAATAAGTGGGAACACTGCAACTGGCACAGCCACTACAAATATGAGCGTTTTTTTATCGCGTAGTAACTCTCTTAATTCCTTTTTAAATACTTCAAACATCACGTTTCTCCGTTAATATGTTCATAAACGCTTGGTTAAGTTCTTCACTGTTACCTGTTTGTTTAAACTCTTCTACAGTGCCATCAAAACAGCTTACGCCTTCGTTAATCACTGCTACGCGGTCGCACAGTAAAGCAACTTCATCTAGGTGGTGCGTTGAAAAAACAACCGGTGTGCCTTGCGCTTTTAAACCTTTTATAAAGTTAATTACCGTTTGTGTGGTCATAATATCTAACCCGGTCGTTGGCTCATCTAAAACCACTACAGCAGGATAATGCACTACTGCGCGGGCAATATTGGCTTTTTGTTTCATTCCGGTTGAGAGGTTTTCTGCACGCTTATCTATAAATTTATGCATATCGAGCAAGGTAAATAGCTCTTCGCAGCGTGTTGCAATATCTTTTTTACTCATGCCATGGAGTTTTGCAAAATATTCGATGTTTTCTTTTACGGTTAAACGCCCGTATAAGCCGGTTGAACCCGATAGAAACCCAATCGATTTACGCCCCAGCAATGGCTTTTTTATTATGTCGTTACCGGCAATGGTAATACTGCCGGCATCGGGTTTTAAGGCAGTAGAAATCATTCTTAACGTGGTGGTTTTACCTGCGCCATTTGGTCCTAGCAGTCCAAGTACTTCGCCTTTTGCACAACGAAAGCTAACATCTCTAACTGAATGAAAATAATCTTTATCTTCGCGCGGGTCTATTTCATCTACTTTGTTTTTTTTATGATCTTTAGTTAGCTTAAATTTCTTTTTAAGGCCAATAACTTCTATCATGTTCGTATCCTTCGTTTTTCTCTAAAGTAATCCGTATTATTATAAAATGTGTCGTCGGTGTTGTCCTCATGCCACCCCGGAACACCTAGTAGTGGTAAAGGTGAAAGGAGTTTATTGTCGGCTAAACACTGATCGGTTTTTATCATCTCATAAAGTCTTTGATCTAGGTACTGGTATTGGGTAACTAAATCTTTACAAAATATTTCATCGGGTACAGTTACAAACAACGCTTTACCCGTTAAACCAATATAGGGTTTAGTTAGCATTTCGTAATTAGCATGGCCAAACATAAATGGTTTGATGGTTTTTCCCCACTGCGCTCTATGCTCAACAAACGCTGTTTTCCATTGATGATCGCGCAACCACTGTTGCCATTGGGTATTGCTAATAGCCAGTACAACACCGCATTCGTCAAATAAGGTTAGGGCATTGCGATGTTTGGTACGCTGCTTTGTGCCATGTACTGCAATATCTGCTACGTGGCGTTGATTAATGAGCGCTTTGGTTTTAGGAAATAAACACCAAATAAAGCCACCAAATAAGTCGTGCCAATTTTCAGTACGCGTAGGCACCTGCCCTGTTTCAAAAATAACTTGCTCGTAATAACGCTCAGCAAAATCTATTTTTGCATCATCGACAAAGCTAATAGCCAAGTTATTGGCATTAATTGCGTTTAAGTGTGGGCTAAACCAGCTAGGCAGAGGCCAATTTTTTTGCTCATGTATATTAAACAACGTACGCAAATGCTCAAAAGCGCCGCTTTGTAAGCAGCTTGGCTGAAATTCTTCTGGGGGAGTAAAACGCTTCATTATTATTTGTACTTACTAGTTTATACCTTAAATTTTGTAACAGTTTACCGCAAAAACTGGTTCTAATTAATAGAACTTCATATACTGGGTTATCTTAAAACAAAAATAGAGCCAATATGAAACGTTATTTCTCTCTTACCCTTATCACTGCTGCCGTATTAGCGGGCTGCGCTACAACAAGTATTACCTCCGATGATGTAACTAAGGGCTACAACAGTATTCAAGCTGATGAAATTGCTAAGCATGTAAAAGTGTTAGCATCGGATGAATTTGGTGGCCGTGCCCCTTCATCGCCAGGCGAAAAGCTAACGCTTGATTACCTAACAGCGCAATTTAAAGCCTTGGGTTTAAAGCCCGGTAATGGCAATAGCTTTTTACAAGAAGTTCCGCTGGTTTCGCTTGAAGCAGACTCAGACATGGTATTAAAAATTGGTGGTAAAAACTACCAATACAAAACAGACATGGTAATGGGCAGTAGTCGCATTAGCGAAAACCAAGCAATTGAAAACTCTGAGCTAGTATTTGTTGGTTACGGCGTTAATGCACCAGAGTATAACTGGAACGATTACGAAGGCTTAGATGTTAAAGGCAAAACGGTAGTAATGCTGGTAAACGATCCGGGCTTTGCAACTAAAAACCCTGATTTATTCACTGGCGATGCCATGACCTATTATGGCCGTTGGACTTATAAATACGAAGAAGCGAGTCGTCAAGGTGCAGCGGGCGCAATTATTATTCACGAAACAGCACCAGCTTCATACCCTTGGTCTGTAGTAGAAAACTCGTGGAGTGGTGAGCAGTTTGGTTTTCAAAAAGAAAACAACAATATGGACCGTGTAGCCGTTGAAGGCTGGGTAACAACAGACGTAGCCAAAGAGCTGTTTAATAAAGCAGGGCTTGATTTTGATACACTAAAAGCCAATGCTGCAAAAGGCGCTTACCACGTTGATATGGGCGATTTGACTGCCTCTATAAAGATAAAAAACACCATTAAAAAGTCTATCTCGTATAACTTTATTGCCACTTTACCGGGCAGTGAAAAACCAGATGAACATGTTATTTATTCTGCACATTGGGATCACTTAGGCACTGATAAAAACCGCAAAGGGGATCAAATTTTTAATGGCGCGCACGATAATGCTACCGGTACGGCTGGTTTAATTGAAGTGGCTGAAGCCTTTACTAAATTACCTAAGCACCCTAGCCGTTCAATGACCTTTTTAGCGGTAACCGCTGAAGAGCAAGGCTTATTAGGATCAAAATATTATGCAGCTAACCCTGTTATTGCTGCCAATAAAACCGTTGCTAACATTAATATGGACAGCTTAAATTTATTAGGCAAAGTAAAAGATATTAGCGTGGTAGGTATTGGTAAATCACAAATGGATGATTTATTAACAACGGTTGCGCTTGAGCAAGGCAGAACAATATCTGGCGATCCTAATCCTTCTTCGGGTGGTTACTATCGCTCTGATCACTTTGCTTTTGCAAACATGGGCATTCCAGCCATGTACGCAGGTGGTGGCACGCAAGCCTTTGACGAAGAAACTGCAAACTACCGTAAGCGTATGAGCTTAGTACTGCGCGGTTGTTATCATCAACCATGCGATCGCTACCGTGATGAATGGGATTTATCGGGCGCGGTGCAAGACCTACAATTATTTTATAAAGTAGGTTTTAATATTTCTGAGCAAGAGCAATGGCCAACGTGGAACACTAACTCTGAGTTCCAACGTAAGTAATTTAATCTTATCTAATCGAAAAACTCAAATAGAGTAATCGATATAATTGCACTCAAATGATATTGATTATCATTTGAGTGCAATGTAAAGTGTAGCTTAGTTACTTACTAGGCCACACTTTATGCAATTACTCTCACATAGTGGATTTATAACAGCCAATTCAAAACGCTTTATGGGTCAAAACAAACGCTTATTATTACCACTCTTTATATTAGTGTGTTTAGCCCTACCTAATTTACGCGCTATTACTATTACTGCACTCAGTGACGCATTTTTTCAGGTCAGTGTTTTTGTAGCAGCTACCTTACTAATTTACTACTATGCCATAGCACGTTTACCACAATTAGAGCTTAGTTATTTAAGCGCTAAGTCGCCTATTTTAGAAGTTGCTTTTGCATCTATACTAGGTGCATTACCAGGCTGTGGTGGTGCAATTATTGTTGTTACCCAATTTACAAAAGGCCAAGCCAGTTTTGGCGCTATTGTCGCGGTTTTAGCTGCAACAATGGGTGATGCGGCATTTTTACTACTTGCTACTCGCCCTACCGAAGGAGTAATTATTATGGGTATTGGCTTGGTTGTAGGAACTTTAAGCGGATTGATAGTAAATGCTATTCATAAAAAAGACTTTTTGCGACCACTCCCACAACAGCATAAACAACAGGTTATACAGCTACCAACAGCTATTATTAAAATATCTAAGCCGGTATGGATGGTTGCTATTGTTCCAAGCTTAATTATTGCTTTGTTAATTGCGTTTAATGTTGATTTTAACAAGTGGGGTACTAATATACCTAACATTATTAGCTTTTTTGGCGCTGCAATGGCACTGTTTATTGTCAGTATTTGGGCGTATTCGTCTAAAGGAGAGAGCTATAAAGAAGTCACCGCAGAAGACGATGCATGTAAGCGTAATCCTCCCTCTAATATTACCAAGGTATTACAAGACACTCACTTTGTAACTGCGTGGGTCGTTGCGTCATTTATGTTATTTGAAATATTAGTAAATGTGGCAGGACTTGATTTAAAAGCATGGTTTTTACACTATGCGTATTTAGCACCACTTATAGCGGTATTAATCGGTTTTTTACCCGGTTGCGGGCCACAAATAATTGTTACCACTTTGTACATTCAAGGTATTATTCCATTTAGTGCTTTAACTGCAAATGCTATTTCTAACGATGGCGATGCGCTGTTTCCTGCCATAGCAATGGCACCAAAAGCCGCGCTCATAGCAACTTTTTATACTGCAATACCGGCTTTAGGCGTGGGTTATGGTTTATATTTTTGGTGAGTAAGTAATACTTTTAAATACAGTAAACAAAAAACCAGCCGAAGCTGGTTTTTTAATAACAATAAGCGCGTATGTTTAGCTCATCGCCATCATCATTACCGATGGATTTTCTAAGTACGATTTCCAAAGGTTATTAAAACGGGCAATAGTGCCACCATCAATCACGCGATGATCGCCAGACCAGCTCACCTGCATTATAGCTTTGCTTACCACTTGGCCGTTTTCATCAAAACGCGGTAAGTGCTGTAATTTACCCAAAGCAACAATAGCCACCTCTGGTTTATTAATAATAGGCGTCGCAATAGTGCCGCCAATTGCACCAATATTTGAAATACTAATAGTACCGCCTTTCAAATCATCTGGCGCAACACGACCTTCTCGCGCTGAGTCGGTTAAACGGGTTAAATCGTTTGCAACTTCTACAATACTTTTGCTCTGACACGATTTAATATTAGGCACTAATAAACCTATTTTTGAGTCAACTGCAATTCCAATATTATGATCGTTATAATAGGTAAGCTCGCTGCACTCATCATTTACTTTAGAGTTAAGTACTGGGTACTCTTTCATTGCAAGCGATAATGCTTTAACAAAAAACGGCATCATGGTTAGTTTAATACCTTGCGCTTTATACTGCTCTTTTAAACTAGAGCGAAGCGCAATTAGCTTAGTTAAGTCTACTTCATCACTAAAGGTAAAGTGTGGAATGGTCGAAACCGACGCCACCATTTGTTTAGCCATTGCCGCTTTTATGCCTTTAATTGGCTCTACACGTGTACCACCTGAGTGTGTAGCTGATGTTCTTTGCTCATTGCCACTGTGCAATGGTGAGGTATCGATAGTGTTAGGAACTTCGCCTTTTACAAACTCTTCTATGTCTTGTTTATAAATACGGCCATTTTTACCACTGCCCGGTACACAGGTTAAATCAACATCAAGCTCGCGTGCTTTACGACGAACCGCTGGCGATGCAACTGCTTTTTTATTCACAATTTTAGTTGTTTGCTCAGCTTTAATAGCCGCTGGTTTATCTGCTGCATTAGTTTGTGCTTTTACCACTGCTTGATTTATATCTGCATCGGCTTTAGCTGTACGCCCTGCTACCGTCATTTGAAATAACGGGCTGTGCACTTTGGCTATTTCACCTTTTTGATAATACAGCTTATTTACAACACCAGTATATTTTGCCGGTATTTGTACCAAGGCTTTGTCTGTCATTACATCACAAACCGCTTGATCCTCAACTATTTCTTCACCTTCGGCAACTAACCAGTCAACAATTTCACACTCAACAATACCTTCGCCTATATCTGGCAAAATAAAATCTTCTAAGTGCTCGCTGCTATTATTACTGACAACCGTTTGAGCTGCTTTTTCAGGTGCTGCATCAGCTTCTTCGCTAACTGCTTCACCACTTACATTCATAGCAAATAATGGCCCATGAACCTTGGCAATTTCACCTTTTTGATAATAAAGCTTGGTAATAACCCCATCATGTACAGCGGGTATTTGCACTAATGCCTTGTCTGTCATTACATCACAAATAGGCTGATCTTCAGCCACAGTGTCACCTTCTGCTACAAGCCATTCAACAACTTCGCATTCAACTATGCCTTCACCAATATCGGGTAATATAAAATCTTTAGCCATGGTATCCCCTAAAAATCCATTGATTGTTTAATTGCGGCCAATACTTTTAATGCATCCGGTACATATTCTTTTTCAAGCGCTAACGGATACGGCGTATCTAAGCCACACACGCGCATAATTGGCGATTCTAAATGTAGGAAACATTCTTGACCAATGGTTGCCGCTATTTCTGCACCAAAGCCATTAGTAATTGGCGCTTCGTGGCTAACAATCAAGCGTCCAGTTTTAGTCACCGACTGTGCAATTGCCTCTACATCCCATGGTAAAATACTGCGTAAATCAATTACTTCGCAGCTAATGCCTTGTTCACTTGCTTGTTTGGCGGCGTCTTCTATTATTTCCATTTGCGCGCCCCACGCAAGTAAGGTCACGTCTGTACCTTGCTGTACTACCTCGGCTTTTCCAAGCTCAATGGTGTAATCTTCTTCTGGCACTTCGCCGATTGATGCGCGGTATAAGCGTTTTGGTTCAAAAAACAATACCGGGTTGTCATCTTTGATTGCCGCGCGTAATAAGCCTTTTGCTTGGTACGGGTTACGTGGCACAATCACTTTTAAGCCTGGTGTATGTGCAAAGTAAGCCTCGGGTGATTGTGAATGATACAAGCCCCCTGCAATTCCGCCGCCGTAAGGTGTACGAATAGTTAAATTACCCACATTAAACTCATTACCACTGCGGTAGCGAAATTTAGCTGATTCATTGACTATTTGGTCAAAGGCTGGAAATATATAATCTGCAAACTGTATTTCTGCCAGCGCTGGAGCGCCAAAAGCCGCTAAACCATTCGCAAAACCTAAAATACCTTGCTCTGTAAGCGGGGTATTAAATACACGGTGTTTACCGTACTTTTCTTGTAAGCCTGAAGTTGCTCTAAATACACCACCAAAGTAACCCACATCTTCGCCAAAAATACAGGCTTGTGGATGCTCTGCCATAGTAATGTCAAGTGCAGAGTTAATTGCGTGTAGCATGTTCATTTTAGCCATTACTTAATTCTCCCTGCTGTAACTGGGTAGGCATCTGGATGCAGTTTTATATGCGCTTTTAGTTGCTCATATTGGCGTTGCAATGATGGAATTGGGGTATCGTAAACATCTGATATTAATTCTTCTAAAGCTGGCTTTGCCACTACTTCGGCACGTTTTAGCGCAGCTAAAATTTCTTCACGAATTGATTCTTTAGCTTTTACATCGTCGGCTTCGTTTAGCCAGTCTTGCTTAATTAGCCATTTTCTAAACTTGTCGATTGGGCATACTTGATGATTAGCTTCTTCATCTTTAGAGCGATAACCACTTGGATCGTCTGAGGTCGAATGCGCACCTAAGCGATAAGCAATTGATTCAATTAAAATTGGCTCGCCTGTGCTCACTGCAATTTCACGGGCTTTTTTAGTTGCCGCATACACTGCAAGGGCATCTGTGCCATCAACACGAATTGTTTTAATACCGTAACCAACGCCACGAGAAGCAATGCCGTCACCTTTAAACTGCTCATCTGCAGGGGTCGAAATAGCATAACCATTATTACGGGCAAAAAATATTACCGGCGCTTGATGCACTGCGGCCATATTTACACCGGCATGAAAGTCCCCTTCAGACGCTGCGCCTTCACCAAAATAACAAATAGTGATGTTATCTATAGTGCTGGCAAGCTCACCTGTTTTAGCATCTATATGTTTAATTTTTTGACCATAAGCGTAGCCAGTCGCTTGTGGAATTTGTGTTCCTAATGGCGATGATATGGTCATATAGTTTAATGCTTTAGAACCATAATGAATCGGCATTTGGCGGCCTTTGCCTAAATCCAGTTCATTAGAAAACATTTGGTTCATAAACTGATCAAGCGTAAAACCACGATAGTGAAGCGCCGCTTGTTCACGGTACTGAGCCATAATCATATCATTTTGATCAAGCGCAGCTGCAGAGGCTGTTACTGCAGCTTCTTCACCTAAACATTGCATATAAAAGCTAATGCGGCCTTGGCGCTGTGCACCTTGCATGCGTTCATCTAACAAACGTATAAAGCGCATGGTTTCGTATAATTTAATTGCGGTATGTTTTGAAATGTCGGGTGCGGTTGCACCTGGATGAATCTCGCCGTCCTCAGTTAAAATACTAAGGGTTGGAATAGTTAACGCATTGCCATCGATAAACTCAAGCTTATGGTTAATATTCAGCGATACGTTATTTGGATTACTCATAACCTACCTTCTTTTGTTGTCGATAAAACAGTGCCCATTAAATTATTATTGTGGGTTGATTGCTGCGAATAAACTTTGCAACATCTGCACTGTCTTTAATTAAAGCTGCCGACACTTTACGTTAACGTAAAGTGTTATTCAACAAATCTGTGACGAAACAAAACTAAATAGTGAGTATAAAAATGGCAAGTTAACTATACAGATATTTTACTATTTATTAATCATATAGTTAACTTATTACAACAAGTGGTCTGATCAGCTATTTTAAATAAAATTACTGTCTATCGCCATTGGCACAACGGTTAACAGCGCTCGCTGCCCAATAGCTACGTTTGCATTGGGGAAAATAATCGCTTCTCCTTGCACATCGGCGTAGTAAGGTGTATCGCCATCAGTAGCTAACAACTCACCCTTGGCAAAACCTGTGAAGTTTTCGGCCTGATCTGAAAATGGAAAACTAAATTCATTCTGCGTTCTATTTATGGTGCGGTGCACAGTAAACAACTCGAATTCATCTGCATTAAATTCTGGATATTCAACCTTATCTTGGCTAATTAATGCAGTGAGTGTTTGTTTGGTTTTTGCAAAGCGGCTCATGTCATTCTCACCAAAGGACTTAACTTGGCCAAGCTCGACCGTAAACGAATCGGCACCATGCACAAATGATGAATAATAACTAAAGGTGGTTGCTGGGGATTTCATCATTAATACGGTATTTACCCCACAACTTAATAAAAACTGTAATTGCGACTTTTTCCACGGTTTACCATGTAAATAAGGGTACACTGCAAACTTTTCGTTTTTAGAGCCACGAATTGCAGTATGTAAATCGTAATGGCAGCGGCTGCTACCTTGCTCACCTCGGCTAAAAAAGTCACTTACGTACTGCTCTAATTTGGCTGCACGGGTACGTTCGTTATTCATTGGTACGCCGTCTACGCTATGGTGGCCATTAAACAACCTGTTAAGGTTTTCTTCTACAAAACGCAAACCAATATTAATTGATTGCGGATTACCAAAAATAAATAAAACGCGCTGCTTTAGGAGCAGCTCACCGGCGATTATTTGTTTAATTAATTCGTCGCATATTTCGATTGGTGCGGTTTCGTTTCCGTGCACTGCACTTGAGTACACTACGTCTTTGCTTGAAACATTGGCCGGTTGAAACTCTATAACACCGGTATCATGAATAGTAACTACTGTGCCATTATTAAGGGTGAACTCCCCTGCGGCTAAGTGCCATTCGTTATTGCGGCTTAGCGTTAAAAAGTCGCCAGTTTGTTTTAATTCTTCGATGTAATCTGGAGTAGTGGCTGACATATGGATAAAAGCCCTTTGTAAAATTGAAATTATTATTATGCAATTAAAAACAAAAACGGCTGATTAAATCAGCCGTTTTTAAGTAATATAAGCGATATTAGCTAATAACTGAGTCTACTAGCTTTTTAGCTTCTTTTTCAAGTAGTGCTAAATGCGCTTCACCTTTAAACGACTCAAGGTAAATTTTGTATATATCTTCAGTACCCGATGGACGCGCTGCAAACCAACCACTTTCGGTAACTACTTTTAAACCACCAATTGGCGCATTATTACCTGGCGCATGGGTTAGCTTTTGTAAAATAGGTTCACCTGCGAGTGTATCGGCTTTAACGTCGTCGGCACTGAGGGCTTTTAAACGCGATTTTTGCGTGCTTGTAGCCGGTGCGTCTATACGTTTATAAAGCGGCGAGCCAAATTCTTGCTCTAACTCTTTATAAAGAGCAGACGGTGTTTTACCGGTAACAGCAAGTATTTCGGCCGCTAATAAGCCCATAATAAAGCCATCTTTGTCGGTACACCAAACACTGCCATCAAAACGTAAAAATGCGGCGCCAGCACTTTCTTCGCCGCCAAAGGCTAACTTGCCTTTATTTAACCCTTCAACAAACCATTTAAAGCCAACCGGTACTTCTTTTACTTTACGGCCATTACGCTCAGTAACTTTGTCGATCATGGAGCTGGAAACTAACGTTTTGCCAATTTGCACATTTGCGTTCCAGTCTCGATTTTTAAGCAAATAATCAATCGCAACCGCTAAAAAGTGATTAGGGTTCATTAAACCATCTGGCGTTACTATGCCATGGCGGTCGTAATCTGGATCGTTACCAATGGCAATATCAAAATCATCTTTAAGCGCAATAAGGTTGGCCATTGAATAAGGTGATGAGCAATCCATACGAATTTTGCCATCTTTATCAAGTGGCATAAATGCAAAACGAGGATCAACAACATCATTTACAACGCTAATGTCTAAATTATATTTTTTAGCGATAACCGGCCAAAAATTAATGCCTGAGCCGCCCAGCGGATCAACGCCAATTTTGATACCCGCTTCGCTAATCGCTTTTAAATTAACAATATTTTCTAGATCATTAATATACGGGGTCATTAAGTCTTGGTATTTAATAAACCCTGAGCGCGAGGCTTTAGCAAACGGAAATAATTCCACTTCAACTAAGTCCTCTAGTAATAACTGATTAGCTCTGTCTTCTATCCATTTAGTTACGTCGGTATCGGCAGGCCCGCCATCGGGTGGGTTGTATTTAAACCCGCCATCCTCTGGTGGGTTATGCGAAGGCGTAACTACAATGCCGTCGGCTAATTCATTTGGGTGCAGCTTGTTGTAACTTACAATAGCGTGGCTAATTACCGGTGTTGGAGTAAAGTCACCATCGTCTTGGGTGATCACTTGCACTTCGTTGGCTACTAATACTTCTATTGCCGAATTAAAGGCCGCTTCACTTAAAGCGTGGGTGTCTTTTCCTAAAAATAACGGGCCAAAAATATCGTTTTGTTTTCTGTAGTCACAAATAGCTTGAGTAATAGAGAGTATGTGCGACTCGTTAAATTTAACATCGTAGGAGCAACCACGATGCCCTGATGTACCAAATGCAACACAATGCTCTGGATTCTGCTCAAGGTCTGGCTCATTTAAATAATACGCAGATACTAATTTAGGTACATTTATTAATACCGATTGTGGAGCTGGTTTGCCCGCACCTGGATGAATAGCCATAGTATTTCCTTACAGGTAGTCGCGAATTTTTTCAGCTTGTTCTGTGCTATAACCTAAACACAAAGCAACTTCATGAAGCATCATTTTTTTACGTGTAGTGTTAGAGTTTGTCATTACCCAGTACTCACTGTCGGTGATGTTTTTAGGGTTCATACTGCTACCACTATTAACTAAGTCTTCTTTGCTAGTAGCAAAGTAAACGCGATCACGGCCTTTGATATCTAATACGGCGCGAAAGTCAGTTTTATGGGTACGGTAAAATGCACTTAAAATAAATAAAAAACGACCCACAACGCCTTTTTGCATTGCCAACTCTTCTTTATTTAATACATTAAATACATTCGCATTTTTTTGCTGCACAGACTTCTCAGCTACTGCACTTGGCTTAGCAGCAAGCGCAGGTGTTTGCTCTGCTACAGGGGGAACTTTAGGCAAGGTAGTTGTTGTTTGATTATTTTGATTAAGCTCTACGTTTGCGGTCTGAATTTTTTCGCCGCTCAGATTTAATAAACGACGTAAAATAGTGGATGCGCTCTCACCAATACTTTGCGTATTGCTGGCAATATACTGATATAACTCGTCGTCTATGTCGATTTGTTTCATGTTCTTCCTGTCATTACGGCCACATTTTTCTTTCCGTGTGATTATACCCAAACCAGTTAGAAATGCGAGTTACAACAAACCCCGCTGTAAACATATATTTTAAATTACTTATGTGCGCTATTTAAATTACTATTTAGCACGATTAAATAGCTAAATATTGTTGATAAAACAGGCTACAGCCCAATATTATATTTTGTGACTGTATTTTTTGCTTTTTAAGCAAATGCTCGTCACACTATGGCGAATTTTACACTGAGGCTAATATGCAGTTAAATTATAAGCAACAAGGGCAAGGCCCACATGTTATTTTAATTCATGGGCTTTTTGGATCATTAGAGAACTTAAACGTGATCGCAAAACCCCTTAGTGAATTTTATACCGTAACCAATGTCGATTTACGTAACCATGGCAAATCGCCCCATAGCGATACAATGACTTATGCGGCAATGGCCCAAGATATTATTGAATTATTAACGCATTTGAACATAGATAAAGCGCACATTATAGGCCACTCTATGGGCGGAAAAGTAGCAATGGAATTGGCATTAACCCATCCAGAGCACGTTAATAAATTAATTGTGCTTGATATAGCACCTGTTAGTTACCCTGCTCGCCACACTAAAATTATTCAAGCGCTTAAAGCGGTTGCAAACGAATCTATTACAGATAGAAAGCATGCCGATGCAATTATGCAGCCTTTTATAGACGAGATGGGTGTGCGTCAGTTTTTATTAAAAAGTTTAGCTAAAAACGATGAAGGCAATTTTGCATGGCGGTTTAATTTATTGAGTCTTGATAAAAATTATTCGATAATTACCGACAATGTTAATGAAAACAATTCTTGTTTGTGCGACACTCTATTTATTAAAGGTAATGATTCTGACTATATATTAGCTGAGCATAGAGCGGCTATTAAGGCGCGCTTTAGTAATGCCAGTGCCAAAATAATTCACGGTGCTGGCCACTGGTTGCATGCGCAAAAGCCATTAGCAGTGAATAAAGCAATAAATGACTTTTTAACTGCGATTTAAACTCATTTTAATCGCCTGTTTTTGATTTTGCGTACTAAAAAGTCGTATATTTATATGCTATAGTATGCGCCGTTTAATTTAAAGGTTACACGTTGATGGTCAGTCAGTTAATTAACGAATTTGATACCTTAGGGTTGTATTTTGGCTTAGCCGGTATTTTTATATTTATCGGTATGGCAATTAAAGACGTACTAAAAAGCGGCAATGTACCCAAGTTTGGTCGTTACATTGTTTGGGCTGTACTCTTTTTAGGGTGTTCTGGCTTTATTGCTAAAGGACTTATTCAAGTATTTTGGCAAGGCGCAGGTGTAGGTTAAGCATGGCCAAGTCAGAAACAGATAGAACAACGCTCGATTTATTTGAATACGAAAAACGCCCAGGCAGACCTAAAACCAATCCCCTTCCACGGGATATGCAGTTAAAGGTTAATAAACGTAATCAAATAAAAAGAGATAAAGCACGTGGTTTAAAGCGTGTTGAATTTAAAGTTTCTTCACAGTTATATCAGGCACTTAGTGATATGGCAGATGCACAAAATATTAGCCGCAGTGTGTTGATTGAAACAATTTTACAAGAAAGATTGGCTATTGATAGATAAAAGGTTTAATCCATGGCAAGTGTAGGCATTTTTTTCGGAAGTGACACAGGTAATACAGAACACGTAGCAAAAATGATCCAAAAAGAATTGGGTAAAAAGCTCGTAGCTGTACATGATATTGCAAAAAGCTCTAAAGAAGAGATTGCGGAATTTGATTTAATCTTATTTGGTATTCCTACTTGGTATTATGGCGAAGCGCAATGTGATTGGGATGATTTTTTTCCTGAGCTTGAAGAAGTAGACTTTGAAGGTAAGCTGGTTGCTATTTTTGGTTGTGGTGACCAAGAAGACTACGCAGAGTACTTTTTAGATGCAATGGGCATGATTAACGATATAGTTACTGAACGTGGTGCTATTGTGGTTGGTCATTGGCCAAGTGAAAGTTATAACTTTGAAGCATCTAAAGGTATTGCTGATGACAAACATTTTGTTGGTTTAGGTATCGATGAAGACCGTCAACCAGAACTCACTGAGCAGCGTGTTAAAGCCTGGTCTGCCCAAGTTTATGAAGAAATGTGTTTAAGCGAACTTGCTGATTAACTTTATTTTTTCTTGGTTTTTGCTTAAATTAGTAGCAATATATTAGTAAATGCGCTTTTATCGGTATTTATTAGCTTTGACCTTTGCACTTAGTAGCTAGGCACGTTACCCTTACCGGTTGATGTGTCGTGTACATCTATTCGTGTACATCCTTGCAAGGTGTCTAGTATAACCAAACAAAATTGAGACAGATTTAATGACTGATCATAATTTGGAATTAAAAAAAGCCGGTTTAAAGGTTACTTTACCGCGAATTAAGATTTTAGAGATTTTACAATCACCTGATAACCAGCATATTAGTGCTGAGGATGTTTATAAAATTCTTCTAGATTTGGGTGAAGAAATCGGTCTTGCAACTGTATATCGCGTACTTAATCAATTTGATGACGCTGGTATTGTTACTCGCCATCACTTTGAAGGTGGTAAATCAGTATTTGAACTTGCAACCAGCACTCACCATGACCACTTAGTATGTCTAAAATGTGGTAAAGTGGTTGAGTTTGAAGATGATGTTATTGAACGTCGCCAACTTGAAGTTGCTGAAAGAAATGGTATTAAATTAACCAATCATTCTTTATATTTGTATGGTGAATGCGAAGACAAAGAAGCGTGCAAAAATTTTGCTAATAATATAAGTTAAGCTTGTATTATAAACAAAAAAAACCTGCTTAATGCAGGTTTTTTTGTCAGTAAAATTCCCAGTACTCATTACTAACACTTCCTAGGTAATAATGAGTACTGAGGCGTTAACCTTTACTGAGTTTTTGACCATGAGTCACGCAGACCCACTGTTTGATTAAATACTATGTTTTTCGCTTTTGAATCTCGCGAAAAATAGCCAGTACGTTCAAACTGAAAACCTTGCTCGGCTGCTGAATTAGCCAACGATGGCTCTAACTTAGCATTCGTTAAAATAACTAATGAGTCAGGGTTTAAGGTGCTTTCAAACTCATCGGCTGCTGCTGGGTTTGGTACGCTAAATAAACGGTCATACAAACGTACTTCTGCTGTAATCGCTTCACTTGCCGATACCCAATGAATAACCCCTTTAACTTTACGACCATCACTTGGGTTTTTACCTAGCGTTTCTGGGTCAAAAGTACAGTAAATAGTGGTAATTTCACCATTTTCGTCTTTTTCAACACGCTGTGCTTTAATTACATAAGCGCCGCGTAAGCGTACTTCTTTATCAAGTACTAAACGTTTGAACTTGTTATTAGCTTCTTCTTTAAAGTCTTCACGTTCAATATAAATTTCACGTGTGAATGGCACATCACGGCGACCCATTTCTTCTTTATTTGGGTGATTAGCCACAGATAAGGTTTCAACTTTATCAGCATCATAGTTTTCAATAACGATTTTAACGGGATCAAGTACCGCCATTGCACGTGGTGCATTTTCGTTAAGATCTTCACGGATACAGGCTTCAAGCATGCCCATTTCAACCATGTTTTCTTGTTTGGTTACACCAATACGTAAGCAGAACTCACGAATGGAGGCTGGGGTATAACCACGACGACGTAAGCCTGCAATCGTAGGCATACGTGGATCATCCCACCCTTCTACATGATTATTCACTACTAAGTCGCTGAGCTTGCGCTTAGACATAATAGTGTACTCTAGGTTTAAGCGTGAAAACTCAATTTGTTGTGGATGACACTCTAAACTGATGTTATCAAGTACCCAGTCATATAAACGACGGTTATCTTGAAACTCCAGTGTACACAATGAATGAGTAATACCTTCTAGCGCATCAGAAATACAGTGAGTAAAGTCGTACATTGGGTAAATGCACCACTTATCTGCAGTTTGATGATGATGAGCAAAGCGTACACGATAAATAATAGGATCGCGAAGCACCATAAATGAGCTTGCCATATCAATTTTAGCGCGCAGTACACACTCGCCTTCTTTAAACTCGCCATTACGCATTTTTTCAAATAACGCGAGGTTCTCATCACTTGCTGTATCGCGGTATGGGCTGTTTTTACCCGGCTCTTTTAATGTGCCACGGTATTCACGGGCTTGATCTGCCGTTAAAAAGCACACATACGCTAAGCCTTTATTTATTAGCTCAACTGCATAATCGTATAATATATCGAAGTAATTAGACGAGTATTTAATTTCGCCATCCCAATTAAAGCCTAACCACTGCACGTCTTCTTTAATAGAATTAACGTAGTTAATATCTTCTTTTTCTGGGTTTGTATCGTCAAAGCGTAAGTTACATAAACCGTTATAGTCTTTTGCGATGCCAAAATTTAAACAAATTGATTTTGCATGGCCAATGTGTAAAAAACCATTTGGTTCGGGTGGAAAACGAGTATGCGTAGACGCATGCTTTCCACTTGCTAAATCTTGGTCAATGCGGGTTCTAATAAAATTACTTGGGCGATTCTCGATTTCCGCCATAGGAGTATGATCCTCAAAATAGTGCGTGATAACAAAACTAATGCATTATTACAAAAACATACACTAACATACAGCAATAGATTAAGGTTTATTTTAGATCTTGGTTAACTTTAATTCAGTAACGAGTCAGTTAATGAATAAACTTTGTTTTAGCGCAATAATAACGTCATCAAAGGCCATTATAGTAAGCAAATAACCTGACTTAAAGGAACCATGATGGCTATACAAAATCAACACCGTGTTTATATTCCAACCAATGCCCGTACCAATCACTACCTTTTAGCTGAAATAACCCCTACCACTGATTTTTATAAAAGCTTTAGTAATATTAACTGTTGTTATGAGCGTATAGCACGTGAGCTTTTTTCTTGCTGTGATGAGCTTGGCTTACACAATGTGCATTTATTAGCGAACGACAAACTACCTGTAGTACGCTTTAACGATGAGTCGTATCAGCTTGAAACGAATAAACAAATGTTGTTTTTTTATAACCCTCGCTACCACGAAGCACATAAAGCGTACTACACTGAAAATATAGCCAGTAAAAAAATCAGGCTGTTATTTTTAGCAACCGGTGACGATCTGCGTGCAAATTCAGCATTGTTTCATAGCAAAGTACAAAAGGTATTAAATAATTTACAACAGCAGTTATTTTTAGAACAACCACTGTTTAAACTGCGCGATCATCAACATTTAACCTATGACTTATTTGCTAAAGATAAAGGCAATAAACAAACCTACGGTTATAAACTGCGTAGCCTCTACCCTCGCTACCAGTCAAGGCAGTGTAATATTCCCAGTGATCATGCCCAAATGAGCTATGCAACCTTCGCTATTCCAGTGTCACGAGCAATCAAAACGCAATTTCAAACACAAATAAATAATCGTGATTTTAAGCAATTTTATACATACTTTACCGATTTATTTACCCAAATTTGTAATACCAATAAGTTAACCCACGGGGCTATGGTTGCTAATGGCGCTATACCAATTATTCGTAATAGCAGCATTGATAAAAATGACGGTAATCAAGAATTACAAAAGTTAAGCTTTGACATAGAGACTGATCAAGTGCAAATTAAAGCGCTATTTAATGAAGATAAATTAGTAGAAACACTGCATTTTGTAGTGGTAGCTGCGCAGCATAATAATAATGAAATGGGCTATGGGCGGTTTATGAATCAAGTAGAGAAAACGATTCATACTTTGTGCGATGAGTTAGCTATAAATAAACAACGCCAAGATTTATCAGTGCGGTTTTATCAGCATATAAGCTACCTATACTAAGTGTAAAAGTAAAAGTGCAGATAACAAAAAGGCTCGCATTAGCGAGCCTTTTTAGAGCAAAAAAGCGATTACCAGCCTGTTTTCTCTTTAAGTGCTTTACCGATATCAGCAAGTGAACGTACAGTTTTTACGCCCGCAGCTTCTAGTGCAGCAAATTTCTCATCAGCAGTACCTTTACCACCGGCAATGATTGCGCCAGCGTGACCCATACGCTTACCTTCTGGTGCAGTAACACCAGCAATGTAAGATACTACAGGTTTAGTAACGTGTGCTTTGATGTACTCTGCAGCTTCTTCTTCTGCAGTACCACCAATTTCACCGATCATTACGATCGCTTCAGTTTGTGGATCTTTTTCGAACATTTCTAAAACGTCGATAAAGTTAGTACCTGGAATTGGGTCGCCACCAATACCAACACATGTAGACTGACCAAAACCAGCATCAGTAGTTTGCTTAACTGCTTCGTACGTTAATGTACCAGAGCGAGAAACAATACCTACTTTACCAGGTTTGTGGATATGACCAGGCATGATACCAATCTTAGTTTCACCAGGAGTAATAACACCTGGGCAGTTAGGACCGATCATACGTGTACCTGTTTGATCTAGTTTGATTTTAACATCAACCATATCAAGTGTAGGAATACCTTCAGTGATACAAACAATCAGCTCGATGCCTGCATCGATTGCTTCTAAGATTGCATCTTTACAAAAAGGTGCTGGTACATAGATAACAGACGCAGTTGCGCCAGTTTCTTGTACTGCTTCACGCACTGTATTGAATACAGGAAGACCAAGGTGCGTTTGACCGCCTTTACCTGGGCTTACGCCACCAACCATTTGTGTACCGTACTCAAGCGCTTGCTCTGAGTGGAAAGTACCTTGGCCACCGGTGAAACCTTGACAGATAACTTTTGTATCTTTATTGATTAATACAGACATTATTTGCCCTCCGCAGCAGCAACTACTTTTTCAGCAGCGTCTGTTAGTGATTCAGCAGCGATGATGTCTAGACCAGAGTTTTTAAGAACTTCACGGCCTAGTTCAGCGTTAGTACCTTCTAAACGTACAACTACTGGTACGTTTACGCCTACTTCTTTAACTGCGCCAATGATGCCTTCAGCAATCATGTCACAACGTACGATGCCGCCAAAGATGTTAACTAAAACAGCTTTAACATTATCATCAGAAAGAATGATTTTGAATGCTTCAGAAACACGTTCTTTAGTCGCGCCGCCGCCAACATCTAGGAAGTTAGCCGGTTTGCCACCGTGTAGATTTACGATGTCCATAGTACCCATTGCTAGGCCTGCACCGTTAACCATACAACCAACGTTGCCATCTAGCGCTACGTAGTTAAGCTCAAAGCTTGCTGCATGTGCTTCACGTGAATCTTCTTGTGAAGGATCGTGGAATTCACGGATTTTAGGTTGACGGTAAAGTGCATTACCATCGATACCGATTTTGCCGTCAAGACAGTGAAGGTTACCTTCGTCTGTGATCACAAGCGGGTTGATTTCAAGTAATGCGAAATCAAAATCAGTGAACATTTTACCAAGACCCATAAAGATCTTAACAAACTGTTTCATTTGTACTGGGTTAAGACCCAATTTGAAACCTAGTTCACGTGCTTGATAAGCTTGAGGACCTACTAATGGGTCGATCTCAGCTTTATGGATAAGCTCAGGTGTTTCCTCAGCAACAGTTTCAATTTCAACGCCGCCTTCAGTAGACGCCATGAAAACAACTTTGCGAGATGCACGGTCAACAACTGCACCTAGGTACAATTCGTTGGCGATGTCAGTACAGCTTTCTACTAAAATTTTAGCAACTGGCTGGCCTTTCTCGTCTGTTTGGTAAGTAACTAGGTTTTTACCTAACCAGTTAGCTGCAAACGCTTTAACTTCGTCGATAGTTTTTACTAGCTTTACACCGCCAGCTTTACCACGTCCACCTGCGTGAACCTGAGTTTTAACAACCCACATATCGCCGCCAATTTTTTCAGCAGCAGCTGCAGCTTCTTCAGGTGTATCGCAAGCGTAACCTGTAGAAACTGGTAAACCATATTCGGCAAAAAGTTGTTTTGCCTGATACTCATGCAAATTCATGATGCTTTATCCAAATTTTTATACTAAAAGAGCCGAATATTTTTTCAAATAAACAACTATCCCAAATTGCGACCATAGTATAGATCCCAAGGCTTAACATGAAAACCCCAGTATGACCAAAGGCGCAAAAAAAAAGCTGTGAATGTTCATTCACAGCTTACATTTCATACAACTAAATTAAACATCCAGTAATAAGCGTGTTGGATCTTCAAGTAACTCTTTAATTGTTACTAAGAAGCCAACAGATTCTTTGCCATCAATGATGCGGTGGTCATAAGAAAGTGCTAAATACATCATAGGAAGTATTTCTACTTTACCGTTTACAGCCATTGGACGATCTTGGATTTTATGCATACCCAAAATTGAAGACTGCGGTAAATTAATGATAGGAGTAGATAGTAAAGAACCAAATACACCGCCATTTGTAATAGTGAAGTTACCACCCGTCATATCATCAAGTGTTAGCTTACCATCACGACCTTTTAGTGCTAGCTCACGAATACCTTTTTCGATTTCTGCAACTGATAACTTGTCACAATCTTTAAGTACTGGCGTTACTAGACCACGAGGTGTAGATACAGCGATGCTGATGTCGAAGTAGTTGTGATAAACAATATCGTCACCATCAATTGATGCATTTACATCTGGGAAGCGCTTAAGTGCTTCAGTAACCGCTTTCACGTAGAAAGACATGAAACCTAAACGAATACCGTGGCGCTTTTCAAACACTTCTTGATACTGCTTACGAAGGCTCATGATAGGTTCCATGTTCACTTCGTTGAATGTTGTTAACATTGCAGTTGAGTTTTTCGCTTCAAGTAAGCGCTTAGCAATTGTTTTACGTAAACGCGTCATAGGAACACGTTTTTGTGTACGATCGCCCATTGCTGCTGCAGGTGCCGCCGCTGGTGCTGCTTTTGCCGCTGGTGCAGGTGCTTTTAAGAAAGTATCTACGTCTTCTTTAGTTACACGACCGTTTTTACCCGTGCCTTTAATTTTTGCAGCGTCTAGGCCTTTTTCAGCAATTAAACGACGTACTGAAGGTGTTAACACATCAGAGCTGTCGTTTGACTCACTTGCTGCTGGTGCAGCTGCGTCTGCTTTTTTAGCTGGTGCTGCTGGAGCGCCGCCCGCTTTAACCGAACCAATTACTTGCTCGCCTAATACAGTGTCGCCTTCGCCGTGGATTATTTCACCCATGATACCGTCTTCTTGAGCAACAACCTCAAGTACCACTTTATCAGTTTCAATATCTACTAAGTTTTGATCGCGAGTTACTGCGTCGCCTGCTTGTACATGCCATGTAGCAATTGTTGCGTCTGCAACTGATTCTGGAAGTACAGGAACTTTAATATCCACTTCTTTACCTTCTGATGCTGGTGCTGATTGCGCCGCTGGCGCGTCTTCTGATTTAGTTGCTGCAGATTCTTCAGTTGAAGAGTCTTCTTTTGGTGCATCTTCACTTGCTGGTGCTGCATCAGCATCGCCAAGTAAACCGATAACTTGATCGCCAAGTACCGTAGCGCCTTCTTCTTGTGTAATTTCAGTAATCACACCGTCATGTTGCGCAACAACTTCTAAAACCACTTTATCTGTTTCAATGTCTACTAAGTTTTGGTCGCGAGTTACTTTGTCGCCAACACTTACATGCCATGTAGCAACGGTAGCATCTGCAACCGACTCAGGAAGAACAGGAACTTTAATTTCTGTGCTCATTGCTTATCCTTTATTTTCGATAGTAAGCGCGTCGGCAACGAGCGCTTGTTGTTCTTTAGTATGTACTGACATATAACCACATGCTGGTGATGCTGAAGCCTTACGACCCGCATACGTTAGTTTAGCGTTTTGTGGAATAGCATCTTTGAAGTGATGTTGCGAGCAATACCATGCACCTTGGTTTTGCGGCTCTTCTTGACACCATACAAAATCAGTTACGTGCTGGTAACGCTCTATAATAGTTTTCATTTCGTCGTGTGGGAACGGGTAAAGCTGCTCTACACGTACGATTGCAATATTATCTTGTTCAAGCTTGCGGCGCTCTTGTAATAGTTCATAGTAAACTTTACCACTACAAAAAATAACGCGCTCTACTTTCTCAGGGTTAATATCATCAATTTCGTCAATCACATTATGAAAAACACCTGCAGAGAGTTCTTCTAGCGAAGACACTGCTAACGGATGGCGTAGTAATGACTTAGGCGTCATAACAATCAGTGGACGACGCAATGGTCTAACTGATTGACGACGAAGCATTGCATATACTTGCGCTGGCGTTGAAGGTACACATACTTGCATATTGTGATCAGCACAAAGTTGTAAAAAGCGCTCTAAGCGTGCAGAGCTGTGCTCTGGACCTTGGCCTTCGTAACCATGTGGTAATAAAATAGTAAGGCCGCATAAACGCCCCCACTTTTGCTCACCCGAGCTTAAAAACTGATCAAATACAACTTGTGCGCCGTTTGCAAAGTCACCAAACTGTGCTTCCCAAATAATTAATGACGTTGGCTCTGCCGTTGCGTAACCATATTCAAAAGCAACAACCGCTTCTTCAGAAAGAACTGAATCGAATACTTGGAAAGTACCTTGATCTTTACCAACATGCTCAAGTGGAGTGTAAGTCGCACCATCGGCTTGACTATGTACTACCGCATGGCGATGGAAGAAAGTACCACGACCAGAATCTTGTCCAGTAAAACGAATATCTGTGCCTTCTGCTGCAATAGTTGCATAAGCGAGTGTTTCTGCCATGCCCCAATCAAGCGGCTTTTCGCCAGATGCCATTAGCTTACGATCGTCGTAAATTTTCTTCACGCGCGATTGCGCTTTATGACTCTCTGGGTAGCTAGACACTATGTTGCCAAGCTCTTTTAGTTTTTCAACCGAGACACTTGCATCGTAATCAACACTCCATTCATGGCCAACATACTTTGCCCAATCTGATGAATGTGATGTTTCTGGCTGTATTTCATCAACCACACAATTACCTTCGTCTAAACCATTACGGTAATCATCAACAAGTGCTTTAACCTCATCTTCAGTGAATGAGCCTTCGGCAATTAATTGATCAGCGTAAATTAAACGTGGAACTGGATGCTTTTTAATTTTTTGATACATAACAGGCTGAGTAGCATTAGGCTCATCAGCTTCGTTATGGCCATGGCGACGGTAACAAACAAGGTCAATTACAACGTCACGCTTAAATTGGTTTCTGAAATCAAGTGCCAGTTGAGTAACAAATGCCACTGCTTCTGGATCGTCAGAATTAACATGAAATATTGGCGACTGCACCATTTTAGCAATGTCAGTACAGTATGGAGTAGAACGTACATCGTCTTGTTTAGACGTTGTAAAACCAACTTGGTTATTTACTACTATACGAATACTACCGCCACAGCTAAAGGCGTTTGTTTGTGACATGTTAAATGTTTCTTGTACAACACCTTGACCAGCAATTGCTGAGTCGCCATGAATAGTAATTGGCAGTGCTTTAATACCTGAGCTGTCACCTAAGCGGTCTAAACGAGCACGTACTGAGCCCATAACCACTGGATTTACAATTTCAAGATGCGATGGGTTAAACGCAAGTGCCATGTGCACATTGCCACCTTTAGTAGCAAAGTCAGATGAGTAACCCATGTGGTATTTAACATCACCCGAGCTTAACGTGTCTTTGTGTTTACCGGCAAACTCATCAAATAACTCTGATGGATTTTTACCAAGTACGTTCACAAGTACGTTTAAACGGCCGCGGTGAGCCATACCAATAACAGCTTCTTTTTGGCCACTTTCACCAGCGCGGTGAATCAGCTCTTTAAGCATAGGTACTAACGCATCGCCACCTTCAAGTGAGAAGCGCTTAGCACCTGGGAACTTAGCCCCTAAATATTTTTCAAGACCATCGGCTGCGGTTAATCCTTTAAGGATACGTAGCTTTTCGTCTTTATTGAATTTTGGCCTAGACTGAACAGACTCTAAACGCTGTTGTAACCAACGTTTTTCTTCTGTTGATGTGATGTGCATATACTCGGCGCCAATAGAACCACAATACGTGGTTTTTAGTGCTTGGTATAACTCACCTAGAGGCATAGTATCGCGCCCTACAGCAAACGATCCTACATTAAATTCGCGGTCAAAGTCAGCATTGGATAGGTCGTGGTAATCTAGCTCTAAATCTCGTACGCGCTCTCGCTGCAAAATACCTAACGGATCTAAGTTAGCATTTTGGTGTCCACGAAAACGGAAAGCATTAATAAGTTGCAATACTTTAACCTGTTTAAGGTCACCGCCACTGCCCTCTGCTACCACTACTTCTCTATGCTTGTTTTTAGCAAGCGCCGCAAACTGTGCTCGAACTTCTGAATGTTTTACTTCAACATCCACACCATCAACTTTAGGTAATTGTTCAAACACTTCTCGCCATTCTTCTGGCACCGAAGTCGCATCGTCTAAATACGCTTCATAAAGCTCTTCAATATAAGCAACGTTACCGCCGTTTAAATGTGAAGATTCTAGCCATGCCTTCATCACACCTTCGTGCATTTATAAGCCCTTTTCTTTAGCGCAGAAATTAATAGTTATGATAACAGGATGACTAATTAGTATTAGCCATCCTACATTTACTAAGTAATTAAACCGCTCGGTTTAATAACATAGATTTTATTTGTCCAATTGCTTTGGTCGGATTAAGACCTTTAGGACAAACGCTAACACAGTTCATTATACTGTGGCAACGGAACACACTGAAAGCATCGTCTAAGTCAGCTAAACGCTCTTCTGTTGCTGTATCTCGGCTATCAGCCAAGAAACGGTAAGCATGAAGAAGGCCTGCTGGACCAATGAACTTGTCTGGATTCCACCAGAACGAAGGACACGATGTTGAACAACATGCACATAAAATACACTCATAAAGCCCATCTAACTTATCACGTTCTTCGATTGTTTGAAGACGCTCGCCAGCTGCTGGCGTGTCATTAATTAGATACGGTTTAACTTTTTCGTATTGAGTGTAGAACTGACTCATGTCAATAACAAGGTCACGAACCACAGGTAAGCCTGGTAATGGACGCACTACTATTTTACCTTTGCCACCTTTTTGCAGCGTAGATAAAGGAGTGATACATGCCAAACCATTTTTACCATTCATGTTAACACCATCAGATCCACACACACCTTCACGGCATGAACGACGGAAAGATAATGTTGGATCTTGTTCTTTTAAAAGAATAAGTGCATCCAAAACCATCATGTCGTGACCTTCCTCTGTTTGCAAGGTGTATTCTTGCATACGAGGTGCGTTGTCAACATCGGGATTATAACGATAAACTGAAAATTGTACTTGTGCCATCGTCTATCTCCTAGTACACACGTGCTTTAGGTGGGAAAGCTTCACGCGACTTAGGCGCGTAGTTTACGTCACGCTTGCTCATTTCATCCGTTAACGGATTAAATACTGAGTGACATAACCAGTTTTCGTCATCACGATCTGGGAAGTCAAAGCGAGAATGTGCACCACGGCTTTCGGTGCGGAAGTTTGCAGCTACTGCAGTTGAGTAAGCTGTTTCCATTAAGTTATCTAGTTCAAGACATTCAATACGCTGCGTGTTGAAGTCTGATGATTTATCATCAAGACGTGCATGTTGCAGACGTTCACGAATTTCTTTAAGTTCTTGCAGACCAGCAGCCATTGAGTCACCTTCACGAAATACCGAGAAGTTAAGTTGCATACATTGCTGTAAGTCTTTTTTGATTTGAACTGGATCTTCACCTTGGCCAGCCGTTGAATTTTCCCAACGATTGTAACGTGCAAGTGATGTTTCTAAATCAGACTCTGATGCCGCTTTAGAAATTTCAACATCATTTAGGTATTTACCTAAGAAGTTACCGGCCGCACGACCAAATACCACTAAATCAAGTAATGAGTTACCACCTAAGCGGTTAGCACCGTGTACTGATACACAGGCAATCTCACCTACCGCAAACAAACCTTCAACGATTGTTTCTTTGCCGTTTGCGTCGATTTGTAGCGCTTGACCATTTACGTTGGTTGGCACGCCACCCATCATGTAATGACATGTAGGAATTACTGGAATTGGTTCTTTTGCAGGGTCAACGTGAGCAAATGTTTTAGCAAGGTCACATACACCAGGAAGACGCAGATTTAGTGTTTCTGCACCTAAGTGATCTAGTTTTAGCTTAAGGTGAGGACCCCAAGGACCATCACAACCACGACCTTCACGGATCTCAGTCATCATTGAACGTGCAACCACATCGCGAGACGCTAAGTCTTTTGCGTTTGGTGCATAACGTTCCATGAAGCGCTCGCCATCTTTATTTAAAAGATAACCACCTTCGCCACGACAACCTTCAGTTACTAGCGTACCCGCGCCAGCAATACCCGTTGGGTGGAACTGCCACATTTCCATATCTTGCATAGAAATACCAGCACGTGTTGCCATACCAACGCCGTCGCCGGTGTTGATGTGCGCATTAGTAGTTGATGCAAAAATACGACCCGCACCACCTGTTGCTAATACTACTGCTTTAGATTTGAAATAAGTGATTTCACCTGTTTCAATTTCAATTGCAGTACAACCTACTACATCACCATTATCGTTTTTAACTAAATCAAGTGCATACCATTCTGAGAATACATTTGTTTTGTTTTTAACATTTTGTTGATAAAGAAGGTGTAATAGTGCGTGACCAGTACGATCGGCAGCTGCCGCAGTACGTGCAGCTTGTTCACCACCAAAGTTTTTCGATTGACCACCGAAAGGACGTTGGTAAACACGGCCATTTTCAAAGCGAGAAAATGGGAGACCCATGTTTTCTAATTCAGTAATAGCTTCTGGGCCTGTTTGACACATATATTCAATAGCGTCTTGGTCACCGATAAAATCGGAGCCCTTAACGGTATCGTACATGTGCCATTCCCAGTTATCTTCGTGCGAGTTACCAAGCGCTACTGTAATACCACCCTGTGCTGATACAGTGTGTGAGCGAGTTGGAAATACTTTAGAGATTAAAGCACACGTTTTGCCAGACTCAGTAATAGCTAAAGCAGCGCGCATACCTGCACCACCGGCACCGATTACTACGGCGTCAAATTCACGAACAGAATATTTCACTTATACACCCCATAATACGATTAGACCAATAGCTACGTAAGCAAAGGCCATTAGGTTTAGTACAAAGCCTAAAACAGCACGAAGCTTAGCGCACTTAACATAGTCTGTTAGAACTTGCCAAAGGCCAATGCGGGTATGAACCATAATGCAAACCAGGGCAATTAAAGTAAACCCTTTTATTGCTAGGTTAGAGAAGAGGCCTGTCCAGGCTTCGAAAGTGACTTCTGGCGTTGCTAAAAAATAGCCGATAATAAAAATCGCATACGCGCTTATTATTAATGCCGTGGTACGTAAAGATACGAAATCTTGTACACCATCACGTTTAAGAGTTGCTTGATTTAAAACCATATCCACACCCCTGCCAATACGGCAAACACAACGCCAAGAGCCATTGCAATTTTAGCGCTGAGGTTACCTGATTCAAGTTCTTCCCAATGTCCCATATCCATAATCATATGGCGAATACCACCAATAAGGTGATAACCCAATACAGACACGGTGCCCCAAGCAATAAATTTGGCAATGAATCCGTTAAACAGACCCTTGACGAATTCAAAACCTTCAGCAGAAGAAAGAGACTCTGACCAAGCCCAAATGACAAACGTTAAAGCAAAAAATAATGCAACACCGGTGACGCGGTGGAAAATTGACGCTTTAGCCGTTGCCGGCATAGATATAGTTGTTAGATCTAGATTTACAGGTCTTTGCTTTTTCACAGTTACTTGCCCATCTTGCCCACAGTGGGGCTCATCTACTTGTTTTTCTAAAACCCACCAAATATTTCTGATGGAACTATCAAAATAAACGTCTCTTTACAAATAAAGTTCACTATAATGCAAAAATTATAATGTAAAAATATGTTTACCTAAATACAATACGGTTAAAAACCTTCGACAGTATATATAGCCGCAGGCCTTTTTACAATTCTTGTTTAGTTAGAGCCATTTGCAAATTAGCCAATGGTATAATATTCAAACCATACCGAATATTTATTATACGTATACGCATAATGCTTATAAAAATTGACTTTATACCCCTCTTTCACGTTAAAATGAGAAGATGTGCTTAAAACAGATTTTAGAGTATAAAATCAGAATAGTTATCTTAATAGGAGATACATAGATGGCGGATAAGAAAGCCACAGTCCATATTGATGGTCTAGATCCAATCGAACTTCCAATTTATCAAGGTACTGCTGGCCAGGATGTAATTGACGTACGTACATTAGGTTCACATGGTCACTTTACTTACGATCCAGGTTTTATGTCGACTGGCTCTTGTGAATCTACAATTACTTATATTGATGGCGGCAAAGGTGTTCTACTTCATCGTGGTTACCCAATTGAGCAGCTTGCTGAAGACTCTAACTATGTAGAGCTATGTTACTTACTATTAAACGGTGAGTTACCTTCAAAAGAGCAGTATGAAGAATTTGCACAACAAATCACTCGCAGTACTATGCTAGATGAAAAAATTGCAACTTTCTTCCAAGGTTTCCGTTTTGATGCACATCCTATGGCAATGCTATGTGGCGTGGTTGGTGCTTTATCATCTTTTTATCATGAAGATCTTGATATTACAGACGCAAGCCAACGCAAAACAAGTGCAATTAAATTAGTAGCTAAGTTACCTACTATTGCAGCTATGGCTTATAAAACAAACATTGGCCAACCATTTGTATACCCACGTAACGATTTAAGCTACGCCGAAAACTTCTTACATATGATGTTCTCTGTACCTGCTGAAGAGTATAAAGTTAACCCTGTAACGGCTAAAGCTATGGATAAAATATTCATGCTTCATGCTGATCATGAACAAAACGCATCAACGTCTACTGTACGTCTTGCAGGTTCATCTGGTGCTAACCCATATGCTTGTATTGCTGCTGGTATCGCATCTCTTTGGGGCCCTGCACACGGCGGCGCTAACGAAGCATGTTTAAACATGTTAGAAGAAATTGGTTCTGTTGATCGCATTGACGAATACGTAGCTAAAGCAAAAGATAAGTCAGACCCGTTCCGTCTTATGGGCTTTGGTCACCGTGTTTACAAAAACTTTGATCCACGTGCAACGGTAATGCGTCAAACGTGTCACGAAGTACTTGCTGAGCTAAATATTCAAGATCCATTGCTTGATATTGCAATGAAGCTTGAGCAAATTGCGCTTGAAGACCCGTACTTTGTTGAGAAGAAACTCTACCCTAACGTAGATTTTTACTCAGGTATTATCTTAAAAGCGATCGGTATTCCAACAAGCATGTTCACTGTAATTTTTGCAATGGCACGTACTGTTGGTTGGATCACTCACTGGGATGAGATGCTATCTCAACCTGGTCATAAGATCAGCCGCCCACGTCAGCTTTACACGGGTTACACACAACGTGACTACAAAGCAACTGACAAGCGTTAATTCGCTGTAATATTGCTTAAGTATTTTAAAAGGTCGCTATTGCGGCCTTTTTTGTTACTCAGCACTTGAGAATTATCTTAAACAGATTACAATTCTCGCCCTAAATTGACTAATTAAATGAGCTTATGTCTGTTTCCACGTTTGATATCACTAAAATACGTAATGATTTCCCTATCCTAAATCAAACGATTAATAGCCAAACTTTAACTTATTTAGACTCTGGGGCAACCACACAAAAGCCACAATGCGTTATTGATACCACGGCACAGTTTTATGCAGCGCAAAACGCGAACGTACATCGTGGACGCCATACCCTCAGTGAGCAGGCTACTTATCGTTATGAGCAAGTACGCGATAAAGCTGCAGAATTTTTTGGTGTTAATAGTAATGAAATTGTATGGACTAAAGGGGCAACTGAAGCTATAAACTTAGTTGCTAATGGCTTAAAAAATCAAATAAAAGCCAGCGATACCATCATTATTACGCCTATTGAGCATCATGCTAATATTGTACCTTGGCAGGTTTTGTCTCAGCAAACTGGTGCTAAGCTTGCTATTTTACCGCTTAACGACGATGCCACCTTTGATATACCTGCATGCTGTGAATTTATAAAGCAGCATAAACCTAAGTTATTGGCCATTAGCCAAGCCTCTAATGCGCTTGGTAATATCACTAATTTAGCGCCGTTAATTGCCAGTGCGAAAGCGGTAGGCGCATTAGTACTGGTTGATGGCGCACAAGGAGCAATGCATTTAAAAGCTAATTTAAGCACACTTAATTGTGATTTTTACGTTTTTTCTGCCCATAAAATGCTGGGGCCAACCGGTTTAGGCGGCTTATATGGCCGCTACGAGCAATTAAATGCCCTCACCCCATACCAAACTGGGGGAGAAATGATCCAAACCGTAACCTTAACGCACAGCACTTATCGCGATGCTCCGGCAAAGTTTGAATCGGGCACGCCAAATATTGCCGGCGTATTAGGCTTTGGTGCGGCACTTGAGTACATAAATGCATTAAATCACCCTGCTTTAGTTGAATATGAACAAACGCTATTTAATTATGCAACCAATAAACTACAGCAAATTGATGGCATCACCCTATTTAGTGACCTTAAGCATAATATTGGCACTTTATGTTTTAACTATAAAGATGAGCATCCATACGATTTGGCAACTTTACTTGACGGATATGGGGTTGCACTGCGCAGTGGCCATCATTGCACTCAGCCTTTAATGGCGCATTTAGGGGTCAATGGCACCCTTAGAGCAAGCTTAGCTTTCTATAATAACCATACAGATGTAGATAATTTTATTGATGCACTACAAAAATGCATTGCTCTATTAGACTAATGTTGGATAAGAATATGACAAATACTTATAATAAAGCAGCCCAAGGGATAAAAAATGCACCTGCATGGCAGCAAAAATACCGAGAAATAATGTTACTTGGTAAAACATTACCAGTACTTGCTGACGTTTTGAAAATAGACAGCGCATTAGTTCCTGGCTGCGAAAGTAAAGTGTGGCTATTTGTGGAGTTTGATTTAACCGAAAATACACTCGTGGTGATAGGTGATTCTGATACCCGTATTGTAAAGGGCTTACTTGCCTTAATATTAGCGCTATACAATGGCCTTACCCCAGAGCAAGTACTGGAGATAAACGCCTATCAAGAGTTTGAAAAACTAGGGTTAATTAGCCACTTAAGTCCATCTAGAGGGAATGGTATTAAAGCCATGGTAGAGACGATTCAAACCATGGCTAAACAAAAAATAAGTTAAATCAACCCAAGATCAGGTTAAGTTATAAGCAGCGTTATGCTTGGGAGCTAAGTAAACGCTGTTTTTTATCTAAATATTTACGAACGGCTTTTGCAGCTACAAAAAAGCCAAAGCTGCCAGTGATCATAGTCACTGAGCCAAAGCCATTATTACAATCCATATTCATACTACCATCGGCATTTTGCTTAGCATGGCAAACACTGCCATCACTGCCTGGGTATACCAGCTGCTCTGTTGAATATACACAATCAATATTAAACTTACGCTTAGGGTTATTACTAAAATTATATTGCTTGCGTAAAATATAACGCACTTTAGCTAAGAGTGGATCTTGGGTAGTTTTAGCCACATCGCCAAACGTAATTTGCCCCGGATCAGTTTGCCCACCTGCGCCGCCGGTAGTAATTACAGCTAGTTTATTGCGTTTACAATGCGCAATTAATGCCGCTTTTTCTTTCACTGCGTCAATACAATCAATAACATAATCAAAGCCCTGAATATGCTCATGAATGTTATCTAAAGTAATAAAGTCATCAATCACCTGCACTTCACATTGTGGGTTAATTAACTCACAACGCGCTTTCATCGCCTCCACTTTAGCTTGGCCAATGGTGCCGGTAAGTGCGTGTATTTGTCTATTTACATTAGTGGCACAAATATCATCTAAATCTATTAGGGTTAATTTGCCAACCCCAGTGCGCGCCAATGCTTCTGCGGCCCAACTACCAACACCACCAATGCCAACAACACAAAAATGTGCCTGCTGTAACCAGTCAAACTGTTGTTGTCCGTATAAACGTTTGATCCCGCCAAAACGTATGTCTGTTACTTTTTCAGTCATTTACCAATCCAGTTGCCATGGTGTTTTCCATGCTTGAAAATCTTGATGTTTAATTAATTGTGTAAACTCATCCCCATTATCGGGTAAAAGAGTAAATTGTATTTGCTGCTCATTCCATAAGAAATCAAGCGCAAATGCATGCAAGTAAGTACGTGCGCTATGCGCACCTGCATAAGAGGTATCACCTAATATCGGTGCGCCTATACTTTTTAGCGCTACTCTTAATTGGTGCGTTTTACCTGAGTAAGGTTTTAAAATATATCCCCTAAAACCGGGTTTATAACTTACAGAATAAAAACGACTAATAGCAGGATTAGCTGTTGTTGTAAGTAACTTAAAAGTACCACGGCGTGATTTTGCCATATCGCCTTTTATCCAACCCTGCTTTTTTTTAGGCTTGGCGTCGCTAATAGCCAAGTAAAACTTATTAATTGTGTGCTCAGTAAACATTTGCGTAAATTTAGCGGCGGCGAGTTTATTGCGCGCTAAAATAAGCAAGCCTGAGGTCACTTTATCGAGGCGGTGTACTGCAAAGAGTTTTTCATTTAATTGCTGCTCTGCTAATACCACAAAACCTGCGGCGTCTTCTGAATGAAAATTCAGCCCTGCAGGTTTTGCTAAAATATAAAAGTCGCTATGACTATGCACAACTTTTAAATAGGCTTTATTCGTAATGCTCACGCGTGTTTACTTTGCAAATAGCTAATTACTTTAGCTAAATCTTCTGGCGTATCGACACCCGCTTGTGGAGTAATATGCGCTTGCTCTATTTTAATATTGTAGCCATGGTAAAGCACACGTAATTGTTCTAGTGATTCTAGCTGCTCTAGCGGCGACACACTTAGCTCAATATATTGCTTAATAAAACCAGCTCGGTAGGCATAAATACCCACATGGCGTTGAAACGGCGTTAAATCCAGCGTGCTCTGCTCGCCCATCATGGCGCTACGATCAAACGGAATACTGGCACGCGAAAAATACAATGCATTTTTATTAATATCGCTAACGACTTTAACTGCATTAGGATTAAAAACGTCTTCTTGCTCTTCTATCGCTACACTTAAAGTGGCCATAGGTGCAGTTGATTCATTTAATAACGTGGCAACTTGAGATACATTTTCTGGTGCCAATAATGGCTCATCACCTTGCACATTAACTACAATAGTGTTGTTATCAAGCTTAAGTAAATCAACAACCTCTGCTAAACGTTCCGTGCCTGACTGATGATCTTCACGCGTCATTAATACATCACTTGTAAAGGTACTCACAGCATCAAATACTTTTTGATGATCGGTCGCAATAACAACTTTACTCGCACCCGATAAACAGGCTTTTTCGTAAACATGCTGGATCATTGGCTTACCACAAATATCGGCTAGTGGTTTGCCTGGTAAACGGCTAGAAGCGTAACGCGCAGGAATAACAACTACGAATTCCACTTTTGTACCTCATCAAGTGACAATTCACGCGCTTCATTTTCAAGCAATACTGGAATGTCATCGATAACCGGATACGCCAACTTAGCGGCTGTACTTATTAGTTCGCTGTTTTCTTTATCAAAACGTAATTTACCCTTACATACTGGGCAGGCGATAATTTCGAGTAATTTTGTATCAAAGGCCATTGAGGATCCCTTTATCTTTTAATAATGAATTTAATTTGTTTATAACGCTATCGGTAGGTTGAGCATCCACTGGTAAGTAATACCAATTTTGTTTTGCAAAAGCACTACACTTTACAGCATCTTTTTCGGTCATTAACACATTTTCATCACCAAACTGAGTAAAATCATCAGCAGTGTATGCATAATGGTCTCGATAATGATGGGTTGATACTAAGGTAATGCCTTGTGCTTGTAATGACTGCTCAAAACGCAGCGGATTACCAATAGCACTCACAGCGTGGGCTGTTAATATAGGCTCTGTTAGCGTACTATTATTGAGCACAGATTTTAAAGCTGCAGGCTGCAAATTATAACGTTGTGGGTTGTTGCCGCCATTTTCTATCACTAAATCAACGCTCTTTAAACGCTTTTTAGTTTCGCGAAGCGGGCCTGCTGGCATTAACAAACCGTTGCCAAATTGACGTGCACTATCAACAATACAGCATTCAATACTACGTGCCATTTTATAATGTTGCATGCCATCGTCAGATATAATTACATCAATAGCAGAGGTTTGTTCAAGTAATTCTATATTTTGTTGTCTGTTTGGGCCAACCGCTATGGGGCACTGCAAACGATGATATAAAAGTATCGGTTCATCGCCCGCCTCAAGCGTAGTACTGTTATGATCAACAAGCAATGGATATTGCTTAGCATGCCCGCCGTAGCCTCGGCTAATAATACCTACAGATAAACCTTGCTGAGTTAAATGAGCGTGTAGCCACAGTACAAATGGCGTTTTACCATTGCCGCCAACACTAATATTACCCACTACAATTACAGGTGTTTTGCTACTAAATTGCGTTAGTATACCGCATGTATAAAGCCATTTACGTAATGTTGATATTAGCCAAAACAGTGCAGCTAAAGGCAGTAATAATATAGTAATTAAACTGACAGGCTGATACCAGCTTTGTTCAATTTTGCTCACCCTTGCTCACCAAATTGCATTTTGCATAATGCTGAATAAGTGCCATTATTTGCCAGTAAACTTAAATGATCGCCACTTTCAATAACACTGCCATTATCTATAACATAAATTCGGTCGCTATTTTCAATCGTTGATAAGCGATGCGCAATTACAATCGAGGTTTTGTCTTTCATTAATGCCTCGAGTGCTTGCTGAATTAGTTTTTCTGATTCGGTATCGAGCGCAGATGTTGCTTCATCAAGGATTAAAATAGGCGCATCTTTTAATATTGCACGAGCAATAGCAATACGTTGGCGTTGACCACCAGAGAGCATTACCCCATTTTCGCCAACCATAGTATTTAGCTGCTCTGGTAAGTCTTTTACAAACTCCCATACATGCGCTTGCTTGGCTACTTTTTCCAGTTCTTGCTGCGATATTTCACGCTGTAAACCGTAACAAATATTATTGGTAATGGAGTCGTTAAATAACACCACTTGTTGCGACACTAGCGCAAACTGACGACGTAAATCGGTTAGCTTATAATCATGCAGTGCAATGCCATCGAGTAAAATTTCACTCGGCGCTTCTAAATCATAATAACGTGGCAATAGGTTAGAAATAGTAGATTTACCTGAGCCCGAACGCCCAACTAAAGCAATGCTTTCACCCGCTTTAATCGTTAACGATAAATTGTTTAATACCGGCTCATCTTTAGTTGGGTATTTAAAGGTGACATTTTTAACTTCAATCAAGCCTTTTACTTTATCTACGCTTACAGTACCTGTGTCTTTTTCTACTTCCTCGTCGAGTATTAAAAACACACTTTGCGCGGCTGAAACTCCTCGCTGCATATCACTGTTTACATTAGCTAGCTGTTTAAGCGGGCGAAGTAACATCATCATTGATGAAATTAATACTACAAAGTCGCCTGAGCTTATGGTGTCAATCATCGAAGGCATTGACACAACCCATAAAATAACCGCCATAGCGCTGGCAGCCAATACTTGAATGATTGATACACTCAAGGCTTTAGTTGCGTCCATTTTAATTCGTTGCTGACGATTATGATTATTTACTTTTGAAAACTGATCTATTTCTTGATTTTGGCCACCAAAACCATGGATCACTTTATGACCGCTTAGCATTTGCTCTGAGCTACGAGTAACTTGCCCCATAGCTGATTGAATACTTTTAGAAATGTGTCTAAAGCGCTTTGACACCACAGTGACTATGACAGCAACTAAAGGAATAATAACTAAAAATATCAGCGATAATTGCCAACTGGTATAAAACATAACTGCGAGTAAAAACACCACAAAAGCGCCTTCACGCACTACAATTAATAATGCCTTGGTAATAGCTTGTTGTACTTGTTCGGTATCAAAGGTTATTTTGGAAATAAGATCGCCGGTGGAATTTTTATCATGAAACGATACCGGTAAATGTAGAATATGTTCAAACAACTCTTGGCGCAGCGAGCGTACAACTTGTGAGCCTACATAACTCAAACAATAAGACGACATAAAGTTAAATACACCACGCCCTATTACCAAGGCAATAACTACAAATGGTGCATATTTTAGTACATCAGCATTGCGCTCATTAAGACCTTCGTCAATAAACGGCTTCATAAGCTGAATAAATAAAGCATCCATACCTGAATACCCTATCATGCCAATAATAGCGACGATGGCGACTGTTCTGTACGCACCAACGTAAGAAATAAGACGTTTATAAATTTGTGTAGTACTTTGATCCATAACACTCTCTTTATACAGTTACAGCCCCTATTGTATCCTCAGGGAGGCTAAAACAAAACGTCAATCTTTAATAAACCAATAACTTTCACGCTCTCTGGCCGTTTCAACATGCAGATTAGTACTATAAAATTTAATTCTAATTTGTCCTTGCTGCCCAGTAATATATTGCGCAGCGCCAATTTTGTTAAACCGCGCAACCACTTCATCATTAGGAAAATGCCATTGCCCTTTGTAAGCACTCGAATGCACCACAACTTTAGGGTTAACAGCCGCAATAAACTCACTACTTGATGAAGTGCCACTACCATGATGCGGGCTTATTAATACATTGCTTGCTAAATTATATCCTGCGGCAATTAGTGCGTGCTCTCGTTGCTTAGAAATATCACCAGTAAAAAGTACACTGTGTTGCGCGCTACTAATTTTAACTACGCAGGAGTCATCGTTGTTATTGTTAAAAGTAATTGAACTAAACGTTTGTATTTTAAGCCCATAAAAATCCATAGTCATGGTTTTACATAAACTCGGTATACCATTTGGATGAAAAGTACTGAGAGTCGATTCAAAGCCTGCCTCAATAAAATGTTTAACTCCTCCTGCATGGTCGTTATCTTGATGGCTTAAAATAGCGGTCGCAACATTCAGGTTATTAGCTTTTATATACGGCAGTAAAATACTACGTGTACGGCTAAAGCGGTTAAAATAACTAGGGCCAAAATCATAAATTAATGCATTGTTATCTTTTTCTAACAACACCATCAAACCATGGCCAACATCAAATATGTTTACTTGCCAATCACTTTTGGAAGTAAAGTAACTATCAACCAGCAATACACTTAACGGGATACAAGCAAGCCATTTAAATTTCACTAAATACAGTAGTAGCATGGTTACATAACTAAACATTACTATATCTAAAGTAATTGTTCCTACATTAAACCAACGCCAGCCTGGCGGTATTGCCATTAATTGTTGATACAAAAAATACAATACGGGGTCAAATAACGACACTATCAGGCTCATATCAATAACACTGCTCAATATCGCAACCACTAATAATAATGGCATAATGATAAAGGCGAGCAACGGAATAGCGATTAAGTTCAAGACTAACCCTGCCAAACTCACACCATTAAAAAAGTATAACGACAAAGGCAATAAGCCTATAAATAGTGCCCCTTGTATAGCACATAACATGCCTACTTTAGCGATAACAGAGGCTCCCTTAAAGGGTACTTTTGTAATAACAATAAAGATGATAACCACAGCTAAAAATGAAAAATACAAACCAGGATTTAATACATTAAAAGGGTTAATCATTAAAACTAAAACCAAGGCGTATAAAATACTGCGCCAACGTAGCGATTGTTTAGCTAGGTAATACAATAATAAGTAGCACCCTAACATTATTAAAGCCCGGGTCGCAGAGACAATAAAATCGCTTAAATATACATAAACAAAAGCCGCTATAAAGCCCATTAAGCTATAACAAGTTGCAAGGTTAATTGTTTGTTTTATTCTAATTCTGGCGTGGCTTACAAGTGAGCGTGTTACAAAAAAAGCAAAGCCAAAAACTAACGAAATATGCAACCCAGAAATTGCCAGTAAATGGCTTAACCCCAGCGTTTGCATGGTCAGCTTTTGTTCAAAGTTCATTAAGGACTTGTCGCCCGTCAGCAGCGTATAATAAAGCCAGTTAAGCTTAGACTCTTTAAATATGTGTTTAATATAGTGGCGATAAGCTATAACGTGTTGGTTTCTTTTTGTATCTGTAATAATTAAATTTTTATTGAGTACTTTGCCTTTAAAAAATATTTTTTGTGTAAATGCATAAAGTTGATTGTCAAAAACAGTAAAATTTTTTGTGCTTCTAAAGTTTTTTAAATGTGCGTGAGCACTGAAGGTTGCGCCTACTTCTAATATTTGCGCTGAATCAACACTTAACATAGCACTGGGGGCAGTAAAATAAGCGTAATCTTGCTCATCAAGCTTAATAATTTTTGCTTTTATATATTGCGGAGCATTAGCTGATACAACGTCTTCAACAACCAACTTTACTGAATATGCATACTTTTCACCCTGCGCTGGTAGCTCAAACGAGTAAAAAAGTGTGAAATGCACTAAGATAGCAAAAATAGCGCAAATAAAGCCTAACAAAACATTTGAAAACGGCTTAAAATAAGCGCTCGCAATTAGGATTGAAATTGTGATGAGTATAAATTCGAGGGTTTGAAAATAAAATACGGTTGCAATACTTCCGCACACAAATCCAAGACTAATCCACATTGATGTAAATGGTTGCTTTAAATGGCTAAAAAAACGATCCAACGATTTTTACCCGATCCAAATAAAATTAGGCATCACAAATCACTTAAAATATTTGGCCGTTTGTTACAAGACGCAAACCTTTGGCATTTAAATAGACGCTCTGCGCGTGGTGCATTTGCTGTCGGGTTATTTTTTGCGTTCATCCCTGTTCCTTTTCAAATGGTCCTAGCTGCAGCAACCGCTATAGTGTTTAGGGTAAACCTGCCCATTTCAGTGGCCTTAGTGTGGATAACTAACCCCGTTACCATGCCACCTATTTTTTACTGCTCTTATCTTATTGGCACCCTAGTACTAAACCAGCCAGAACAACATTTTTCCTTTGAAGCAAGCTGGCCTTGGTTTATCGAAAGCTTAACGACTATTGGTCCAGCATTTTTAGTTGGCTCCTTGGTGTCGGCATCAGTTGCCGCGATTATCGGCTATTTTGGAATAGATATTGTTTGGCGGCGTTCAGTTAGAAAAGCATGGTTAATACGTAACAAGTAGCCAATAGTTATAATGACTATAGACAAAAAAAGCCCAACTTAACAAGTTTGGGCTTTTTTAGTTTCTCGGCTTAAATTTTCGATTTAAATTCTATTAAAATCTAAATACTCGTCTAAACGCAATCAGTGGTAATAATAATAATCCATACCAAGAGAAGCTTGCAGAGCGACGCTCATACACTTCGGCATCAGGTGGTGCGCAATCCTCTATCGTGCCATTAGGTATTGGCGAAAGCTTTACTGCTACAGCAACACTTTCATATTCAGTTTTACCGTTAACATCGGTTACAACTTCACCTAATGAGTTACGCTTTTCAACAGTTTTAGTGGCCACACCAAATATTTCATTGTTTTCGTTAATCACTTTAGCTTCACTCATGCTATAGCCATAACTACTTGTACCGTCCATGTCGTAACACGGCAATAAGTCATTTAAATTAGTGATTTTATCATCACCTATTTTATAAATGAACGCAGCTGATCGACGTGAACTATCAGAAATACCAACCTCACCTTCGCCAACAATATAACCTTGATTATTTATACTGTTACCGTATGAGCTTGAGCTCGTAAAATAGCTATCTGGATAAACGGTAGTACCTGTTGCTATATCATGATAGAAAAACTTATTACGTAAGGCACCATCAACACGTCTTGTGGCATAACCTGTCACAATATTATTATCGTTAATTGCTAAAGATTTACCACCTTGCCAACCGTCTGGTTGATTTATAAATTCAACCGCTTTGCCATCTTTAAAATACACCGGCATGGTTATAATAGTAGTATCTTTATCATAATAACGCGTGTTCGATACACCTGCTGCAATACCGTTCTTATTAACCGCAAATGCATTACTAATAAACGCAAAGTCAACTTCGTCTTCATAAGGAGTAAAGGCTAAACCTAGTACCTCGGTAGACGTGATATTAAATGCGTTATCAAGCGTCCATTTAGTTGCTTGCTTATTAAATATCCCACGGGTTGTTTGATTATTAATAACTTCAATACAGGTTGAAAATGGCTGATATTTATCATCACAGTTATCAGTAATATTGGTTTGACGCGTTTGCGGTATACCAAGTGACATATTACCAACAACAATATAACCATCTGCGGTTTTTACAATATCAGAGGCTTGGCTAGTACCACCATATTCACTAAATTGGGGTACCAAAGGAACTTCCATACCGCTTTCAGATATAATAATACCGCGCTCTATAAAGTCACGAGTAAACCACGATGTAGGATCAGTTTCGTCCTCTATAGTAAACTCTATTTTATCAAATGGAGCACTGCCCCACCCAACTGTAGTGCCATCTTCTGCAACAGCGTTGTAAAAGTTAGTCACAGAGCGGGTAACGCCTGGGTAATCAGGCGTGTTTATATCAAACAAAGTTTGCTCAACAGCAGCGCCGCTATCATATTTTATTGCCGTTAGTGAGCTTAACTTTTGAAACTGATAATTAGCCGACACATTAGCTAAAAAACGAATCATGAAGCTATGCGCATCTGCATTTGTTGCTACAGCATTGTTTTTTTCTATGTCTTCTAACGTAAAAGTAATCTCTTTATCACTAAGCTCAAATGCATTAACTTCATTAGTGTAAGCGTTTTGAATTAAACTCAGTGAAAAATCAATATGCTCAATATCTACAGGTAAATTATATAAGCCATTAGCTATACCTATAATATGACCACTTTCACTTACATCGGTAACATAAGAATATTTCGCGCCTTCAAGTGCACCCAATTCCGTTAATTGATAAGTCGCACTTAATGCTGAAGTACTCATTGTTGCTAAAATACTGGCAGCGAGTAATTTATATTTCATTTTAGTCCTTACTACTGATTTTTTAATTCTTCAAGTTCTTCCCAGCGCGAAAACGCGGCCTCAAGGTCTGACTCAAGTTTTGCCAAATGGTTCAATGCCTTAGCCGTTATATCACTGTCTTGCTTAAAAAAATCAACATCACTAACTATGGCTTGTTGAATTTCAACATCGGCTTCGAGTTGTTCCATTTTATTAGGCAGTTGCTCTAATTCAAGTTTTAATTTGTAAGAGAGTTTATTACCTTTAGCCTCTGCTTTAACTACTGGCGCAGCAGGTGCTTTTTCAACTTTTTTAGTTGCTTGCTGTGGTTGATTTTTTTGTTGCTCTGCTAAGTAATTAACATAGGCTTCGTAATCACTGTAGCCGCCAACAATATCAGTAATCTTGCCATTACCTTCAAATGCCCAAACACTAGAGCAGGTATTATCAATAAACTCACGGTCATGGCTTACTATTAATACTGTGCCTTGATACTGGTTAATAATATCTTCCAAAAGCTCTAATGTTTCTATATCCAAATCATTAGTTGGCTCATCGAGTACCAATATGTTTGACGGTTTTAAAAACAGTTTCGCCAATAACAAGCGGTTTTTTTCACCACCCGAAAGCGCTTTAACTGGTGTACGGGCACGTGCTGGCGGGAACAAAAAGTCTTGTAAGTAACCTAATACATGGCGCGAGCGACCACCCATCATTACTTCTTGCTTACCTTCAGCAACGTTGTCTTGTACTGTTGCTTCTTCATCTAATTTTTCACGGTATTGGTCAAAGTAAGCAAATTCTAAATTAACACCTTGCTTAGTTTCACCGCTATCTGGGGCTAGGCTACCAAACATTAATTTTAATAACGTTGTTTTACCAATGCCATTAGGACCAACTAAACCAATACGATCGCCGCGCATAACCAAGGTTGAAAAATCATCTGCAATCACTTTATCTTTAAATGCATGACAAAGATGCTTAGCTTCAAATACCAATTTACCCGAACGATCTGCGGTTTCAATATTAAAGTCTGTTTTACCTACTTGGTCAACACGTTGTTTACGCTCGTTACGTAGTTGCTTAAGTTCACGTACGCGCCCTTCATTACGGGTTCTTCGTGCTTTAACACCTTGGCGTATCCACGTTTCTTCTTCGGCTAAACGCTTATCAAATAAAGCATTTTGGCTTTCTTCAACTTTTAAGTCGTGGGCTTTTTGCTCTAAATAAGTAGCATAGTCGCCAGGGTATGATATTAATTTACCACGGTCTAAATCTAAAATACGCGTTGCAACAGCACGAATAAAGGCACGGTCATGCGATATAAATACAATGCCGCCTTTAAATTCTTTTAAAAATTGCTCAAGCCACATAACACTTGCCATATCTAAGTGGTTAGTAGGCTCATCGAGTAATAATAAGTCTGGCTCACTAACCAGTGCACGAGCAAGTGCAACTTTACGTAACCAACCACCTGAAAGTGACTCAAGCTTAGCATCAGGTGTTAACTCTAATTGGGTTAAAACAACTTGAATGCGACTGTCAAAACGCCAGCCATCAACCGCTTCTAATTGGTTTGATAAACGCTCAAGTTTATTTAATAACTTATCGGTACATACGGTTTGTAGCTCTGTACTCACATGATGAAAATCAATCAGTAAGTTGGCAATTTCAGGCATACCTTGAGCAACATAATCAAATACAGTGCCGCTTGCGCCTTTTGGTGGATCTTGTTCTAAACGAGAAATTCTTATACCGCCAAGCTGGTTTATTTCGCCATCATCTAATAAAACCTCACCATCGAGTACTTTTAATAACGTTGACTTACCAGCACCATTTCGACCTACAACACACACACGCTCGCCACTTTCAATCACTGCATCTGCTTTATTAAGCAATGCATGAGTACCAAAGGCCAGTTGTGCTTTTAAAATTCTAATTAAATCCATAATTCTTCTTTGCTCTTATTCTGCTTGCGCTAAAAATTCACGCACGTCTAGTGCAGTAAAAGGCCAAAATAATTGTTGGCCTTGCTCACTTTTAAATACCGGAATACTAACCTGATAATCAGCAATAAGCTGATCATCAGTCATAATATCTACTAGCAATAATTCATTGTGGCTATTAACTAATCCCTTAATTAATTGCTCAGCTTGTTCACACAAATGACAACCATCTGTGTGATATAAAATCCACTTAGCCATGGGTAATTAACCAGCTATTATGAATTTTTTTATTACGCTTAAAATCAGGCGATAAGGTTTTGTCAGAAATATTAACCGCTTTTAAGCCCAAGCCAATTAAACCCACTTCATCCATAACAAAGCCACGTTTATTATTAGAAAAAATAAGCGTACCCGACGGGCTTAATATTTTTTTAACCCAAGTTAATAACTTAATATGATCGCTCTGCACATCAAATGCATCTTTCATACGCTTAGAGTTTGAAAACGTCGGGGGATCTAAAAAGATTAAATCGTACTGCGCCGTCGCATGCTCTAGCCACTTTAAGCAATCTGCTTGCTCAAAACGGTAGCGAGTATTACTAATATTATTTAAATCAAAGTTGTCTTGGCCCCATTTTAAATAGGTTTTTGACAAGTCAACCGTGGTAATTGCTTTAGCGCCACCAAGTGCTGCATGTACTGACGCTGTACCTGTGTAGGCAAATAAGTTTAAAAAGCGCTTATCTTTGGCGTTTTCTTGAATATAACGACGCATTAAACGGTGATCTAAAAACAAGCCTGTGTCTAAGTAATCAAATAAATTCACTTTAAACTTAGCGCCAAACTCTTCAACCACCATAGTGCGGTTTTGTTTAGCCATTGGCGTGTATTGCTCTTCGCCTTTTTGCTTTTTACGTACTTTTACAGCAATATTCTCTGGTGCTATTTTGAGTTGTTCAGCGGTTAAGCTGATCACATCTTGTAAGCGTTTTTCAGACGTTTTTTCATCAATTTCTTTCGGGGCTGCGTATTCAAAAATAACCGCTGAGTCACCGTAAATATCTACAGCAACGTTGTACTCAGGAATATCAGCTTCGTATACACGGTATGCTGTAATTTCGTTTTGCTTAAGCCAGTTTTTTAAACCCTGCTTGTTCTTTTTCAATCGATTAGCAAAAGACATTGAACCTTCAAAATTCAGCGCTTTTTTATCATCGGTTGTCAGGCTTACTTGTTTGTCATCAAGTTGATACAAGTTAAGTTCAACATCTAACGGGCCATTTTTAAATTTATAACGTTTCAGCCTAACCAACTTTAACAGCTTAAATAAGCTCTCATCCATACCCAGTAAAGCAAGCTTCCAATGATTGAAGTGCTTTTTAAAGCCCACGCCTAAATTACGATGTAAATCTACAAGCTCAGCCATAGAACCAATACGCTCACCATAAGGTAAGTTAGATATAACTACGCCAGGTAATTTAGCCACTGCGGTTAGTTTAGTTGCATCACTTTGTTTAAACTTAATAATATCGTCTAGCTCAGCACGTTTTGCGTTATCAATTGCTTTACCTAATACTTGAGCGTCGTAATCGTGGCCAATGAGCCATAATTTAGGGTCTATAATATTGCCCAGCAATTCTTCTTTTAGCTCTTTAAATTTCGCAGCTCTAAAACTTGGTAAGCGCTCAAATGCTAAGCCTTCGCGAAATAAGCCGGGAGCTTCGTTGCGCGCCATACCGGCAGCTTCAATTAAAATAGTACCTGCACCACAACATGGGTCAAACAAAGGCTGATTTACATTTTCAAGCCAGCCGCTGCGTTTGATTAATGCCGCTGCTAAATGCTCTTTTATAGGTGCTTTACCTTGGCCCTGTCGGTAACCACGTTCAGATAAACGCGGGCCAGAGTAATCTATATACATAGATACGCCATAACGATTTAAACGCGCAACCACACGCACATTAGCGTCTTGTTTATCAACATTAGGGCGCTGCTCGAATAAGTCGTTAAAGTAATCAACTATGGCATCTTTTATAACTAAACCAGAAAACTGTGTATTTTTTAATGAGTCGTTGGTGCCATTAAAGTCGACAGCAAACGTTTGTGTAGGCCCAAACCATTCTTGCCATGGTTGTGAGCGAGCAAAGTTATACAGGCTATTTTTGTCATCTACGCCTTCTTTTTCTTCAATAAGCATAAGCACGCGCGTAGCAAAGCGAGTCGATAAACACACCTTTTGCGCCAATAATGAGTCTGCCTCAAAGCGAACAGAACCAACAGTTTGCTTAGACACAGTTGCGCCAAGTTCTGTTAGTTCATCAACCAATAAATTTTCGATTCCGATAGAAGTAAGTGCGATAAATTGCAAAGTAGTAACCCTTAATAGCTAATTGCGCAGGATTATAACATAGGTTTGCATACAAACACGCCATAAACACGGGCTGAAAATAAAATTAGATTAAGCTATTTTGCTATGAATATGTTGATTTAAGAGAGGATGTACACGATTGTTTAAAACGCGAATGGCTTCAAACTGTACTAATGATAAATTATCATCTAATTGAAAATTTTCACTTAGGTTAATACACACAGATGCATCACTGCTGTGCTCTACAATTAAAAACTCTCCCGACTGCGCTTTAGAGGTTAAATTAATAACGGCTTCAGTACTTGGAGTGCTTCCTGTGTATTGCTCAAAAAACCAACTTTTAGCAAGTACTGGCTTTAATTGAAATTTCACTGCGGTTGCATTGAGTGATATTTGACATAATTGCGCTGGATTCCACAGCTTAAATTGCACAAGATATTGATAAACTTGTTCATAAAAAGCGGCATCTTCTAAGCTAAAATAAGGGTTTTTAAATGTACTGTCAGTAAGTTGTCTTAACTTATAAGGAGTGCAGAGCTGCATATCTTCATTTAAATCAAGTAATAAGCGGTTTTTTTTGGCGCAAGATATCCACTGCCATTGCTTTGATGCTTGTAACATATCCCCTCCACGCTTAGCATTTAAATATAATAAAAACAATAAGAACAAAGTATAGCCGCTTTTAATCATTTTTAAAATGTTTTATTAGAACATTTATTGAACGATCAAAAGCTTAGAGGGCAAGTTAGCCTTTTAGTGTTAAAACAAACTTAACTTTTAAGGCTAAGTAGCCCTATTTTTATAAACTATCAACTATCGATTTAATTAATTGCGGGCCTTTATAAATAAAGCCAGTATAAATTTGTACTAAATCGGCACCTGCGTTTATTTTTTCTTTCGCCGATGACACATCGTCAATACCGCCTACACCTATAATAGGTAACTGCCCATTAGTTAAACGCTTTAACTCGCTAACTACATGCGTCGCACGCTCCCTAACTGGCTGCCCCGATAAACCACCGGCTTCGTCAGCATATTGCTGACCCGCAACCATGCTACGCTCAAGTGTAGTATTGGTAGCAATTACCCCATCTATTTTATTACTTAGTAAAGATTCACTTACTTGAGCAATTTGGATTGGATCTAAATCTGGCGCAATTTTTACCAGCATAGGTACCTGTTTACCATGTTTAGCAACAAGATCAAGCTGCTCGTTTTTCAAACTTTGTAGTAAATCATCAAGGGCTGCACCGTATTGTAAATCACGAAGCCCTGGGGTATTTGGCGATGAAATATTAACAGTTATATACGAGGCATGTTCAAACACCTTGCGCATGCAATGTATGTAATCGTCTTTGCCTTGCTCATTCGGTGTGTCTTTATTTTTACCAATGTTAATACCTAAAATACCGGTATAGTGGGCTGCTTTAACGTTATTAACTAAATTATCAACGCCTTTGTTATTAAATCCCATGCGATTGATAATGGCATTTGACTGCGGCAATCTAAACATACGTGGTTTATCGTTACCAGCTTGTGGGCGCGGAGTAACTGTACCCACTTCAACAAAACCAAAGCCCATTTGTGCAAATGCAGTAATACACTCTGCATTTTTATCAAGCCCTGCAGCAAGACCAACGGGGTTTTTAAGTTCTAAGCCTAAAAAATTAACTGGTTTATTCACAATATTTTGTGACCAAGCAGCGCTTAATGGTGTATTGGCAAAACGACTTAAATTATTAAGAGCGAACTCATGCGCCCACTCCGCATCACGGGTAAACATAAAACGGCGAGCTAAATCGTAAAACATGAATATAATCCTCTTAAAATGCAGACAAAAAAATACCTCAGACTAGGCCGAGGTATTGTATAACAATTTTAACCATTAACTCATTATTTTCACCAAGGAAAATAATGAGTAGGCATTAATTATGGTTTTTATTCTATTACACGCAGTTATGGCTTAATAACATGAGTTCACGTAGTGCTACTGAAAACTTAGCAAAATCGTGAGTTTGTGATGTTCTAAACTCTGCAAGCATTTGCTTCCAACGTTGTAATAATAACTCTTGGCTATCCATCCATTGCTCAATTTGGCCATTAACATCTTTGTTATCATCGGCAAAACCGTTTAATACCACTTCTGCTAATGTACGTTGTTGCCAATCAAGCTCTTCGCGGTACGATGCACGCGCTAATGCCTGCCAATGGTTTGCTACTGGTTGCTTAGTAATTTGCTCTAAGAACCAATGTAAGCCCATGTTTGCACCAAGCTTGAAGTAAGTATGCGATACAGTATCGATACTTTGTTTCGAACTTGCTGAGATTTCAGCTAAGTCCATAGCAGAAAACAAGCTAGATAAACCAGTAATGCGATTAGCTAGTTCTGCAGGCACACCACTTTGTGTTAACTCTTGGGCAGCTGCAACTAAAAGCTCGCCTTCTTTATCAACCATATACGTTGTTAAATTAGCACTTAAATCTGCAAATGTTGGCGCAAAAAATTCAACTGTTTGGGTAATTGTTTGTGCTTTGTTGCGATGACGTAAGAACCAACGTGTTACACGACGAACCGTGCGACGTAATTGGTATAGCATTTCGGTTTGTACAGCAGCCGGAATTTTATTATCAAGTGCAACAACCGAGGCCCACGTATCGCTCATTTGGAACAACTCGCTGGCAATTGAATAACATAAAGCAATTTCAGCTTCATTTGCACCGGTTTCTTCATGCATACGCACCATGAAGTTAAGGCCCATATCGTTAACAATTTGATTAGCCAGTTTAGTGGCAATAATTTCTTTACGAAGTGGGTGATTATCCATCGCTTCGTTAAACTTCTCACGCAGTGGTAACGGGAACGAATTAACTAACAATTGACGGTAATATGGATTTTCCGTAATTTCATCTGTAACAAATGACTCTTTAAGCACCATTTTAGAGTACGACACTAAAATCGCTAACTCTGGACGTGTTAAGTCTTTGCCAGCTGCTGCACGTTCTGCTAATTCTTCATCACTTGGGATAAACTCAATCGCACGATTTAGCTTGCCTTCTTTTTCAAGAGCATGAATAAAGCGAATTTTCTCTTTAAGCGTTGATGAGCCTTTAGATTGAGTAATTGAAATAGTGTGTGTTTGACGATAACAATCATTCAATACCAGCTTAGACACTTCGTCTGTCATAGCGTATAAAAGTTCATCGCGTTGCTTGCGCGTTAAGTCACCTGAGGTAACTAAACCATTAAGTAAAATCTTAATATTAACTTCGTTATCTGAACAAGTAACGCCACCTACATTATCAATAAAGTCAGTATTAACACGGCCGCCTTTCGCTGCAAATTCAATACGTCCTAACTGAGTTGCACCTAAGTTACCGCCCTCGCCAAATACTTTAGCACCTAGCTCGCCACCGTTAATACGCAGTGCATCGTTTGCACGATCCCCTACATCGGCGTCAGTCTCTTTGCTGCTCTTAACATAAGTACCAATACCACCATTCCACAATAGATCGTAATCCATCATTAGCGCAGCTTTGATCAGTTCAGTTGGTGTCATGCTGGCTTTTTTAGTGCCTAACATTTTTTTCATTTCTGGGCTTAGTGTAATCGACTTAGCCGCACGAGAGAAAACACCACCACCGGCAGAAATTAAATCTTTATTAAAGTCTTCCCACGATGAACGCGGTAATTTAAATAAACGTTCACGCTCAGGGTACGTTGCTGCTGCATCTGGTGTTGGGTCAATAAAAATATGCATATGGTTAAATGCAACTTGTAAACGAGTATGTTTAGATAACAACATACCATTACCAAATACATCCCCTGCCATATCGCCAATAGCTACCACGGTAAAATCGGTTGTTTGACAATCAATATCCATTTCGCGGAAATGACGTTTAACTGATTCCCACGCGCCACGTGCTGTAATACCCATTTTCTTATGGTCATAACCCACTGAGCCACCTGATGCAAACGCATCACCTAGCCAAAAGTTATATTCATTTGCAATGCCATTAGCAATATCAGAGAAAGTTGCAGTACCTTTATCGGCTGCTACAACTAAATAAGCATCATCGCCATCGTGGCGAGTTACATCTACAGGCGCAACAATTTCACCTTGTACAATATTATCTGTGATATCTAACAAACCACGAATAAAGATTTTGTAACACTCTTGGCCTTCTTTTAAGAATGCTTCACGCTCAGTTGGCAATTGTTTACAAACAAAACCGCCTTTAGAACCTACTGGCACAATTACCGCATTTTTCACTTGTTGTGCTTTAACTAAGCCAAGTACTTCAGTACGGAAATCTTCACGGCGATCTGACCAACGCAAGCCACCACGGGCAACACTACCGTATCGTAAATGCACACCTTCAATACGCGGAGAATATACAAAAATTTCAAACGCCGGTAATGGTAATGGTACGCCAGGAATTAAGCTTGGCTTAATTTTAAACGATACATACGATTTAAATTGGCCATTGCCATCTTTTTGAAAGAAGCTAGTACGCAGTGTTGCCACTATCATATCAACGTATAAACGTATAATACGGTCATCATCAAGATTGGCTACGTTTTCAAGTTCTAAATATATTTCTGTACTAAGCTTTTCAAGTGTTTTTTCACTTGCAGGGCTTTTAACTGAGAACTTTTTAGTAAACAAGTTAACAATTTTTGCTGCAATGTGTGGATAATTTGCAAAAGTGCCTTCAATGTAAGCTTGCGAGAAGGTAACCCCAATTTGGCGCATGTATTTAGCGTACGCACGTAATATTGACGCTTCACGCCCAGTAAGACCACCCATTAATACTAAACGGTTAAAACCGTCGTTTTCTAAGCGGTTATTCCAAACACTGGTTAACGCAGCGCGAAAACGTGCTGAAATTTTATCAAAATCTGCCATCCCTTTGCTATCAATTAGCATAGAGAAATCCATGATCCAATTAATGCTACCATCGCTAGTTTTAACTGAATAAGGTGTTTCGCCAACGACGCGTAAGCCAAAGTTTTCTAGCATCGGCATCACATCAGATAAGTGAATAGGCTCATCTTTATGAAATAAGCTTAAACGCACAACATTGCTGTTAGCTTCTTCTTGCGGGCGATAAAATAACATTTCAAGTTTGTTTTCATCGTTAAGCATTTCTAGCTTTTCAATATCAACAACAGCTGCACTTGGTAATACTTCATCTTTATATGAGCGAGCAAATGCTTGAGCATACTTACGGTTTAATTCATTACCGCGTGCTTCGCCAGCTTGCTCTAGTAAGGCTGATTGTAATTTATCTTCCCAAGTACGGGCCGCTTCAACTAAATTGTTTTCAATGTCTTTCACTTTATACTCTATATTATTATCAGTCACACGCACGGTATAATGAGTACGGGCTAGTGTTGACTCAGAGAAATAGGTTGTAAATTCGACTTTTTCGTCAGAATTAAATGCATTTGCTAAAATATTTTGCGTTTCATGACGCAGTGCCGTGTTATAGCGCTCACGTGGTACATAAACCATACATGAGAAAAAACGTCCATAGGCATCTTTACGTACAAACAAGCGACACATATCACGCTCTTGTACTTGCAACACGCCCATTGCAACTTCTAGCAATTCGCTTTCGCGGGCTTGTACAAGTTCATCTCGCGGGTAGGTTTCTAAAATATTAAGCACCGCTTTATAAGCATGGGTGCCTTTGGCAAAATCACACATTTGCATAATACGGTCAATTTTACTTTTAAGAACCGGTACGTCTGCCGCACTGTAGTTATAAAAGTTTGACGAGAACAAGCCAATAAAGCGATCCTCACCAATAACATTGCCTTTGTCATCAAAACGTTTTACACCAACATAGTCGATATAAGCCGGACGATGTACGCGTGATAATGAGTTAGTTTTAGTTAAAATTAGTAAGTTACTACTACGCGCATCTTGGCGAGCAGCTTCTGGTAATTCAGAAAGTAGACGAGTGTGTTCTACACCGGCATTTTTCATCAAACCTAAACTGGTTTCCATTACGCCTTTTAACTCGTAATCACCCTGTATTGGCGATAACTCATATTGGCGATAGCCCATTAGGGTAAAGTTGTCTTTAACTAACCAGTCTAAAAACTCAACCGTTTCATCTACTTCAGCATTATTTTTGCCAGCACGACGTTTTGGTAGCTCTTTACTAACTGCAATTAGCTTTTCGCGAATTGGCTGCCAGTCTTCTACCGCTACCGACACATCTGTAAGCACAGACTCTAACTCTTGTTTGAAAGACTCAATCACAGCTGAATCTGTTTGACGGTCAATTTCAATAAAGAATACTGTTTTGGTCGAGGTTGATTCTTGCTCTGCTTTTAAACCAGATAAACCTGAGATTTTGTCATTTTCATCTCGTTGGATTTTAAGCGGGCTATGTAGTAATAAGTGAGAGGCAATATTTTCACGAGTCATGGCCATACGTACTGAATCAACTAAAAACGGCATGTCTTTAGCTATAATCTCAACAATGGTATGCGATGACTGCCAGCCATCTTTTGCCACTTCTGGGTTGAAAACGCGAATAACCGCGTCATCAGACGTGTTCTTTTCTAGCGAATTCCAAAGGCTTAGTGCAGCACCATATAAGTCACTATCGTTACGATTAGCCAAATCCTCTTTAGACATATTGCTGTACAAGGCTTTGGCGAATTTTTCAACGAGTAACACATTATCAGCGCGAACTTTTTTGTGGATAAGCTTACAAACATTATCTAAAATAACTGAGGCTTGACCTTCATTTCGTGTCATTGTTTATTCCTTAAATCTATTACTGCTTAATAGCAGAATATTTGTACAGCATTTATTAGCGTGGAGTCGAGCAAATTCTAACTCGTTTACAACTAATAAACAGCCTTTTACGATGAAAACATTTTTAGCTTTTCAGCTATTTGGTCATCTATTCACAAATTATAGATATAAATGGCCTTTACAGGCCATTTAGGAGCAAACTTATTCACTTTATTTTTTCTGGTCAGTCCAGAGCAAGCTACCAATTGCTGGTAAAAGCAGCACTGCACCCAGCATATTTACTAAAAACATGAAGGTAAGCAAAATTCCCATATCAACTTGAAATTTCAAATCAGAGAAAATCCAAGTACTCACGCCAATAGCAAGTGTAATACCGGTAAATAATACTGCACTACCGCGCTCAATTAACGCATTTCGATAAGCAACACTCAGCGGTACATTTTGTTTTAACTGCCCCATCATCGACGACAATATATAAATACCATAATCAACGCCTATACCCACACCTAATGCAATAACTGGCAGTGTAGATACGGTTAAGCCAATTTCCAGCTGTACCATTAGTGCTTGTGCAAGAGTAGATACCACATACAGAGGTAACACTACTGCAATGGTTGCTTTTACGCTTCTAAAGCTTAGTAAACACAAAGCAATTACAGCGCCGTAAACATACAGCATCATCGGAATTTGCGCCGCTGACACTGACTCGTTTGTGGCTGCCATTACACCTACTGGGCCTGATGCGAGTTTAAACGCAACTTTATCTGTGCCCTCTTCTTGTGCAAAGCGTTTAACACTTTCAATTACAAGGTCAATTGTTTGCGCTTTATGATCATCTAAAAAGATAATCACTGGCATCACTGAGCAATCGCCGTTGAGTAACCCCGTGCTGGTTTCTACCCGCGAGGTAGATTGTACTAAGCTTGCAGAGTTACGTGGCAGGCTTTGCCATTTAAGGTTACCTTCGTTATAACCGGCATTTACCGACTGCGCTACCGAGCTTAAGCTTACCGCTGATTGCACACCGGCAACATTCTCTACTTTGTATTGAAAACGGCTAATACGCTGCATCACATCATGCTCAGTACATGCTGCAGGATACGCTTCTACAATTACCTTTAAGATATCAGACGAAATGGTGTATTTGTCCGAGATTAAAAATGTGTCTTGGTTATAGCGTGCATCTTGGTGCAATGATGGTGCGCCAGCATGTAAGTCCCCAATACGCATTTTATCTGCTTGCCAATAACCAAGTGCAAATAATACTAAAGTAAAAGCAATTATCATTTTAGCAATTTTAGGATCGGTGGCTTTAACCAATAAATCTCTAATTGCATCAAGCATATTTGGTTTTTTAGCATCACCCGATTGAATATGTACACTATTTTCAAAGTGCATATACGACGCCCATACAGGGAGTAAAATTAGGTTAGTAAATATAATTACCGCAACACCTAAACTAGCAGTTATAGCAAGCTCTCTAATAATACCAATGTCAATGGTTAGCAGAGTTAAAAAGCCAACCGTATCCGATAACAACGCAATGCCGCCTGGGATCAATAATGCTCTAAAGCTTGACTGACAACATTCTCGCGTACTTTTACCCTCGCCTACTTTTTTACCTATCGCGTTAATCATCTGCACACCATGGCTCACACCAATTGCAAATACTAAAAAAGGTACCAAAATAGACATAGGATCTAAGCCAAAGCCTAAACTCGACAGTAGCCCTAATTGCCAAATTACAGCAATGATCGAACACATTATAGGTAAAATAGTCAGCTTTAAACTGCCACAAAATAGCCAAACCATAATAAAAGTAAAGGCAATCGCGATGGCAAAAAATACCACCACACCTTTTGCACCTTCGGCTATATCACCGGCCATTTTAGCAAAACCAATTATATGAATACTCACCTTGTCGGTGCTTAGCGGTTCACGTAGTTGTGTTTCGAGTTTTTGCGCAAATGCTAAGGTATCGAGCTTTTCTTGGGTTTGCGGATCGGTTTCCATTAATTGCGCTGTCACCATCGCACACGAATAGTCACTGGCAATCATGCGCCCAACTACTTTCGCTTTTTCGATATTTTCTTTAACGACCCCTAAACCCTGTTTATCGGCTTTAAAATTAGCAGGAATTATTGGCCCGCCGGCAAAACCATCTTCAACTACTTCAACAAATCGAGCGCTGGGTGAAAATATTGAATTTACTAAAGGTCGATTAACACCAGGGATAAAATATAGCTGGTCGTGTACCGCTTTTAATTGGGTAAAAAATTCAGGATTAAAAATATCGCCGCTGTCGTCACACACCGAAATTAAAATACTGTTAGCGCCACCAAACTGCTTTTCATGTTTGGTGTATACCTTCATATAATCGTGGTTTAACGGAATGTTTTTATTAAACGAGGCATCAAGTTGAATTTGTGTCGCTTTAAATGCCAATAAACAGGTTATAAGCACAAAGCTTATAAGCATAATTAAGCGATGTTTAAATATCGCATTTTCTATAAAGTCTAAAATCTTATGCATTAAGGGGTCAACTCCTTCACTTTAATGCCATCTTCTGTTGCCATGATTAGTTTATTATTTAAAATCACACCATCTAGAATTGCTTTACCGTCGGCCAACTGCTCATGTGTAAGCTCAGCGTTTTGCAAATGAAAAATCACGCCGCTATTGGCCAACATTAGCCATTGTTCATTGTTATAATTTATGATGTTGTTAATCGTTGCTGTTTTTTTATTATCAAGGTGCTGCCAATTTTGATCACCTTGCTGGCGAGTAAAAACATTGCCTCGTAATCCTGCCACTACCTCTTGCTGCGCATTGGCGCTAAATGCAAAAAATGATCCTGGGTAAATTTCGTCAACTCGCTGCCATGTTAAGCCTGCATCGGTACTTTTTGCCATTAAGCCCATTTCACCCACTAACATTAAACCGTCTGGAGTTTGCTCAATGCGGTTAAAGTGCGGCAAAATTGAGGCTGTTTCTGCTTCATAACCTTCTGGGTCGTGTTCTTTTAAATCACTCAAATATTCTCTATCGTCACTAAATAATAGCGAGTCTAAAAAAAGTTTTTGCCAGTGCTTACCACCGTCGCTGGTTTGATAAAACATGCCATAAGCCCCCACAGCATAACCATGTAGCTCATCTTTAAATAAAATATCTAAACACGGTTTATCTATCTCTGGCTTAGCTTGTTGTAAATGCCACGTTTTACCACCATTTGTAGTATTTATTATTGTTGCATCGTGCCCACAGGCCCAGCCATTGTTTTCATTAGTAAAATCAACCGCAGTTAACAATACTTGAGTTGGCACCGATTCTGCTTGTTGCCAATCAATACCATTAATACTTGTAATTACAGTGCCATGCTTACCAACAGCCACTAAACCCGCTTTAGTTTGGGTAATATCAGTCAATAACGTTTTATCGGCGTTTATTGCACTAATAGCAAATTGAGGAGTTTCTTGTGCAACACTCGCACCGCTGAGGATCAGGCTGGCATATACCAAATACTTCATAAATTTAAATCGCCTTGAACTGGGGAATTGTTTGTCTATTTAGGTGAGGAAAAGCCCTGCGCGTCAAAAAGACAAACGCGATGAGAAAGGAAAAAAGGCACCTAACCAATCGGTTAGGTGCCTACTATTAACTATCTACCTTCGCGACGTAATGCGCTTGATGTAAACTCATTGTCGTTAAACGACTGAGAAAAATCATACATTTTGTGCTGGTTATCTAAACCAATTGCTAAGTAACGACGAGAGTTTAAATCATGATAAACCTCTAACGTACTCCACTGCGTTGGTACTTCATAGTAGTTAAGGCCATAAGCCATAGCTACACGGTAAAGTTGGTCACGGTTATCGTAAATATCGGTAACCTGTACTTGCCAGCTATCTTCATCAATATAAAACACACGTTTTTTATAAATATGGCGCGTATCATCTTTTAAGTTAGCTTCAACCACCCACACACGGTGCTTTTCGTAGCGTGTATGCTCAGGGTTAATATGTCCTGGCATTAATATTTCGTCATAGCTTAGTTTATCGCTATGGAGCTTATAACTATTGTATGGAATATAAAGCTCTTGCTTACCTTTTAATGTCCAGGTGTAACGGTTTGGTGACCCGTTAAACATGTCAAAGTCATCAGTGGTACGTAAGCTGTCAGCTGCTGTACCTGGTGCATCATAAGCAACGTTAGGTGCACGACGAACACGACGTTGACCACTGTTGTAGGTCCATGCTTGGCGTGGCGTTAATATTTGGTCCATGGTTTCATGCACTAATAACGCAGTACCCGCTAGGCGTGCCGGCTCTGTTACTTTTTGTTTAAACTTAAACAAAATATTTGAGTCTTGCAGTTGCGCAGGTGTAGCACTTGGATCTGAGTATTTAACTAGTAGTTGCTCATCAAAACCAACATAGTTATACGAACCCGAAGCGTTAGGTGCTGCTTGGCCGCCAAAACGCTCAATAGACTGACCACGGTAACGTAGCAAGTGATTCCAAATTGCCTCTAAACCAGTTTTAGGAATAGGAAATGGAATACCAATTGCTGTACTTTTAATCCCATTACCGCCTTCTATTAGCTCTGCAGTGGGTGCAAATTGCTTAGTTGCATCATATACAAATTGCGGGAACGAAGCAGAGCGACGAGTTGCATATACTGGCATTTTAAAGGTATCAGGATACGCTTCAAATAACGCAATTTGGCCAGGGCTTAAGTTCGCTTTATATTTTTCAATATTGCTTTTATCAATAGTAAACAACACTTTATCCGTATTAAACGGGTCTAAGTGATGCATACCTGCTTTATAACCTGCCGGTGCTGCGGTAATACCACCATTCCACGCAGGAATAGAACCATCTGCATTGCCTGCTTTTTGAGCGCCTAGTGGCGTTAAGTCTGCACCTAAGCGCGCAACTTCTTCGCTGCTAATTTTAGCTAAAGCAGCGTGACTTGCAAACAAGCTACAAAATGCAGTAGCAATGAGGGTAGGTTTTTTAATCATAATAATATTACCCCTAAATAGAATATTTTAAGTTAAATGAAATGTAATCGCGATCAGAGAAGGTATTAATGTCGCCGCCACCCCAAAATGAGTTGTAGCTAACATCTAATGACCACGCATTTTGATAGTTAAAGTTCATGGTTGCACCTAACGATTTACGATCCTCTATAAACAAAAACATAGGATCTGGCGTGCTACCATTTACGTCATGAGAAAATACAAAACGTGGCGAAAAGTTAATACCGTTATACAGGTTATAATAATCACCTTTAGCAATTAAGCGATAACCCCACGATGTAGCCGTAGCAAATTGTTTTTGCTCTGCTCCATTTGATAACGCCATATGGAGCGCAGAATAATCAGAACTGCCTGGGCCGGTCATAATGCCACTACGCCCAGTACCAGAAACGTTTAAACGCATTTCATCGTACTCCGGCATACTATGAATACGCACGCCACCAACCTCACCTACCACAGCCCAGCTATCTGCACCCAAAGATGGGCCAAATAAATGCGTCGCGGTAAATTGTAATTGACTGGTATTACGCTCTATATAACCTTTTGCTAGCTCGCCTGGGCCAACAACACTAACTGCATTGCCTTGGCTCATTTGTGAAATACCTGCAAATTCAGGGCGTAAACCTGCCACTGCTAATTGCTCTGGCATTGCAGCGTAAAGTAGCTCTACGTCATCAATTTGTAGTGGTTCATCTTCGCGAAAAGTAAACTCACCGGCAAACGCAGTTTCACCTAAAGATGTGTTGAAGCTCAAACCATAGAGTTTAATGTCTTCTGGGTATTCATTTTTTGCTAAAGAGAAAGCTCTTAAATTATTAATATTATCTTCAGTGATTTCGGTCGTTCTAATCATTGCTAAATCTTGGGCAAGTGAAGCTTGAGTGAAATTAGACACTCGACCAGATACTAACGGGCGACGGCTATGATAATTCACATGATAAAATGCCACTTCCGTGTCATTAAATTCAGGTAAAAACACGCCTAAACGTAAACCGTATTGGCCGCCGTCATCCGGCTCTACTTTACCTTCATCGCCTTTACCTTTTAGTGCTACCTTAGTTGGATAGGCTAAATACATTTCGGCCAGTAGCGCTTTGCCTTGAGCACTTGAAGGAGCAACGCCTTTGAGTGAGGCTGCTAGGGCAAAGTCAGAGGTTAAATTATTTAAACTGTCGGTTAAAAATGCTAAATCAATATCAGGATTTGAAGTAAAACCTAACTGCACATTTTGCTGATAACCATTTTCAGAGGCAAAGTCATTGGTAGAAAAATACGTTCCCGTTGCTGGTAAGCGTGTTTCTTGCCATTGGTATTGATAAAAACCCTCTAAGGTTACGTTATCAGTAATACCTAACGACGCCCATAACATACCAACAGGTATAAAGGCTTCTTTAAGCTCTGCACCAGGCGCTTTTAAACGGTCTATGTCAACTGGGTTAACGTTAATACCATGCGATATTAATGTACTTTCACCCCAATTTATTACTTGTTGACCAACGCGAATTGATAGTGGGTTTTTTCCTTCATTTAAATCAAAGCTTGCCCATACATACGCATCTAATAAACGGATGTCTGCACAGCTTTGTGCTTTTGTATCTTTGTCATCACATGGATCGACGCCTTGGCCTGAGGTAGGGTTTACATAAGCACGATCGCCATCCATTAACTCAAAGTCATAAAAATACATAAATCGAGTAAACAAACCATAATTATCTTTACTGATAGATAGATCATGGGTGCCCTTTAATAGTTTTGAAAACGAATCACCACTATCAAAGTTTAAATCGCCTGCATCACCATTGTTTGAATATGATCCTGGTTGCGCCCACACATCTTGCGATGAGTAAACGGTATTGTTTAAGGCTGGGTTATAACCCGTCCAATCGAATGAAGGGTTGTTACTTTTACCTATTAAGCCAAAGTCTCGGTCTTCTACACGAATACTTTGCCCATAAGAAAAAGTGGAGTCGAAAGTTATATCAAAACCTCCGGCTTCAAAAACTGCCGCTTGTGCAGTCATTGCAGATAACCCTAAGCTTGCGGCTGCTAAACCTATAGCGATTTTATTTTTAACAAAAAGCGATCTTCTTATCATTTTGGTTTCCCCCCTGTCGCGGGTCATTTTGTGTGATCAAGTTATTGTTTTTAGTGTAATCGTAACGATAGAAGCGAATTAAACAAATTACAAACAGTCGCCTTCAATCAGTCATAATCTTTTTTTATTCACTGACGTTTACGCAATGGTAAGACGTCATACCAGTAATTTATACACGCAAATTAACAATAGGACAAATCGAAATTAACAAAAAGGCAATATTTATGTATATCTATAACATAAATACAAGCGCTTAGGCTACTCGTTCGAGGCGGATAAACTTATTTTCGGGGGTAAGTATCAATCTAAACCTACCTCGCACCCCTAAACTAGAAATGTAGGGGCGCAGGTAGTTTGCGGCAAATCGAATGCTTTTACCGCTGTCATCTACAACTTGTACTGAGCTATAACGTCCATGGTAGTAATCCATGCATTCGTTGTAGCTCAAATTTAATCTAAAATAATATTCAATCATGATTTAATTTAAGGCTTTTTCAACCTTCTCAAATAAATCGTCGCTCAGCGTATCTAAATCAGCTAAACGCTGCAGTTGTGTTTTCATTGCTGCAGAACGTACTTTATCGTAACGTTTCCAAGACATAAAAGGAGTTAACATGCGTGATGCATTTTGCGGATTAATAGTATTGAGCTTAATGAGTAAATCACCAAGCAAAGCATAACCTTGACCATCTAGGCGATGAAATTGCGCGGTATTAAAGTGACTAAAACTGCCAATTAAAGCACGCACTCGGTTAGGGTTTGAAAAGTCAAAACAAGGATGTTCATACAGTGCTTTAATATTGTCAATTGCATCATCACCCGACTGCATGGCTTGCAGTGCAAACCATTTGTCCATTACTAATACGTCGTGTCGCCATTGGCTATCAAAATGTGCAAGCAAGGTGTCACTTAATGTATGCGACGCTTTTATAGCACCACTGAGCGCACCGAGCACATTGGTCATATTAGTTGAGCTTGCAGCTTCTTTTATAAATTCAGCCGCTGATAAACTGTCTGTTTTTGCTAGGTAATACAAACATTGTTGTTTTAATGAACGTATTGCCACAGCAGCCGCATTAACACTGCCATCGTCTTGAAGTGCTTGGTAACAATTAATAAATTCTTGTTCAAGGGTATCAGCTATTTGCTGTTCAAACTGCTGTGTAATAGTAAGAATGGCATCAACTGGGATCGTCTCAAACTCAGCTGCTAAGGTATCAAAGCTAGGGAGTTTTAACAGTTCAGCAAGTAATGCCAAGTCACCTGCTCTACTGGCTATTAATACCTGTAATGCTGCTATTATTTCATTACTTAATGGTTCAGGTTTTTTGCTTGCAATACCACGCTTAACCGCATTAATAAATAGCTGTTGCTGTGCATCCCAACGCGAAAAATCGCTACGCGCAAAGCGCATTATGTGCAATAGGTCTTGATCGTTACTGTGCTGCTTTAATATACACGGGGCTGAAAAGTCTTCCAATAAAACGGCAACAGGTTGCTCTGCTAGCTGATCAAAATTAAATGTTTGCGTTGCTTTAGTTACATCAAGCACATGATCAACGCTCTGACCTTTATATTGTAACGGTACACTTTTTCCCTTGCTATCTAACAGCTCAATTGCAAAAGGAATATGCAAAGTATCGTTTTGTGGCTGATTAATTGGCGCAGCCTGCTCAATGGTAAGGCTAAACGTTTGCGTCTCGCTATGGTAACTTTGTTGTACATTTAAACGAGGAGTACCCGATTGGCTATACCAACGTTTAAATTGCTCTAAGTTAATATTAGATGCATCACTCATAGCACTTACAAAATCGTCACAGGTAACCGCTTGGCCATCGTGGCGTTCAAAGTAAAGTGTCATGCCCTTTTGAAAGTTAGTTTCACCAAGCAAGGTGTGCATCATACGTATAACTTCAGCACCTTTGTCGTATACAGTCACAGTGTAAAAGTTATTCATTTCAATTACTTTTTCTGGACGAATAGGATGCGCCATAGGCCCTGCATCTTCACTAAACTGGTGAGTACGCATTACTTTAACGGCATCAATACGGTTTAGCGCTCGCGAGCCCAAATCACTGCTAAATTCTTGATCTCTAAATACTGTTAAACCTTCTTTTAACGATAACTGAAACCAATCTCTACAGGTTACGCGGTTGCCGGTCCAGTTATGAAAGTATTCATGCCCAACAATAGATTCAATGGTGTGATAGTCTTTATCGGTAGCGGTTTCTTGATTTGCCAAAACGCACTTACTATTAAAAATATTAAGCCCTTTATTTTCCATCGCTCCCATGTTGAAAAAATCAACGGCAACAATCATATAAATATCAAGGTCATACTCTAAATTAAAGCGTGTTTCATCCCACTGCATCGCTTTTTTAAGTGAGCTCATTGCATGCGGTGTTTTTGACAAGTTACCTTTATCTACAAATAAGGCTAAATCGACATTCTTACCACTTTTTGTAGTATAGCTGTCATTTAATACATCAAAGTCACCCGCCACTAACGCAAATAAGTAACTTGGCTTCTTAAACGGATCTTGCCACTTAGCAAAATGACGACCGTCTTGCGTTTCACCGCTATCTACCATGTTGCCATTAGAGAGTAACTGCGGGTATTTTTTGTCTGCTATTATGGTTACATCGAATGTTGATAAAACATCTGGACGGTCCATATAGTAAGTTATTTTTCTAAAACCCTGCGCTTCACACTGAGTACAATAAGCCCCACCCGATAAATAAAGTCCTTCTAGAGAAGTATTTGTTTGCGGAGAAATTTCGGTCACTATACTAAGTTGGCAGTGATCTGGTAGGTTATTAATAATGAGTTGCTCACCCACTATTTTATAATCGCTAATATCATGAGTATCTATTGAAAGCGACACTAAGCGTAAATCAATGCCATCGAGTACTAAAGGTGCCGTTTTAGCGCCCACGCGGCTCAATGTAAGTAGCGCAGTGACTCTTGTTGTTAACGGCTGTAAATCAAAGTTAAGCTCGGTGTGGTTAATTAAAAAGTTTGGCGCTTGGTAGTCTTTTAAATATTGTGTTTGCGGTTTTTGTGTGGCAGTCATAAATACTCCAAAAAAAGCCTCTTTTATGTTTAAAAGAGGCTGTTTAAATTAAGCTGTCTGTTTAGGTTTAATACGTAATATTTTAATACCTAAATAAGCGTAAATAATTGCCAATACAGGGTTAATTAAATTAAAGAAAGCATACAGTGCATAGTCAAATGGATTGATCAGTAACACGCTTTGCATATATGCACCACAGGTATTCCATGGGATCAGCGGGCTAGTAATTGTGCCGCCATCTTCTAAGGTACGCGATAAATTAACCGGCTTTAAACCACGGTTTGCGTATTCTTCTTTAAACATCCGCCCCGGTACCACAATAGCAATATATTGATCCGCCGCAATGACGTTTGTACCAATACAAGTCGCTATAGTTGCAGTGATTAACGACCCTGTGCTTTTTGCGATTTTAAGAATACTCTTAACAAACACATCTAACAGTCCCGTTTTTTCCATAATAGCGCCAAACATCAGTGCCGTCATAATTAGCCAGGTTGTTGTAAGCATACCTGACATACCACCACCACTGAGGAGCGCATCCATATTGTCGTCTTGGGTACTAATACTAAAACCATCAAAAAAAGTGGTCCAAATTAATTTAAAGTAGCCTATTAGCTGGCCTTGGCTTATGTCTATTTGGCTGGCAATTAAATCAGATTGAAACAACACAGCCCACACAGCGCCAAGTACCGCGCCTATCGATATGGCAGGAAACGCTGGCATTTTGCGTATCGCAAGTACCAAAAGTACAATTAAAGGCACTAGCATTTCTAAACCAATATTAAAGTTTTGCTGCAAAATAGCAGTAATTTCATCAATACGCCCTGCTTCACTCGATGCAGTCGCGTTAAACCCCATAAATATAAAGATTATTAAGGCAATTACAAAGCTCGGTACTGTAGTCCATAGCATATGCTGAATATGTTCAAATAAATCTGCCCCCACAACCGCAGGCGCTAAATTAGTAGTCTCTGATAGTGGACTAAGCTTATCGCCAAAATACGCGCCCGATATAACCGCACCAGCCGTTACTGTTTGCTCTAAGCCTAAGCCTGTAGCAACGCCTAATAAAGCCACACCTATTGTAGCCGCTGTGGTCCACGAACTACCAATGCTCATTGCTACAATGCCACAAATTAAACAACTAGCTGCATAAAACCAACTCGGATTAATAACCTGTAAGCCATAGTAAATTAGCGTAGGTACTGTGCCCGAAAGCAACCAGGTGCCTATTAACGCACCTACCATAAGTAAAATTAAGATAGCACCTAACGACAAGGTGATCCCTTCAATCATCGCATCTTCTAGTTTTTTCCAATTGTAGCCATTTTTTAGACCTATTAATGCTGCTGCAAAAGTAGCAAATAACAAAGCTATTTGATTTGGCCCAGAAGAGGAATTATCACCAAATAGATAAACAGCCGCACCAAGTAAACAAATGAGAACTGAGATTGGAATGAGTGCATCAAAAAACGAGGCGGGTTTTATTGGTTTTTCTTCTAATGACTTCAAGATAAAGACTCCTACACACATCTAATGCATGTTAATTATTCTTCTTAGCACATACAGCGCATTAATCGAGCAACATTGATCTAGCTCAACTTTGTGTAATCAGCGATTATAACAATCTTGTAAATTATGGGTAGCAAAAAAGGCGCAATTGCGCCTTTTTTTATAGAGGTAAACCAATTATTACTTTTTGGCTATACGCCCGTATTTAATATAGTCTTGAGTGATCAGGGCTGCTTCCTCTAAAAATGGATCCAGCTTTTCAATTACTTCCGGCACATCATCTAGGTTTTCGATTGGTTTTTCACCTAAACGCGCTAAACGCTCATTAGTACGCACTAAAGCGCGTGCTTCATTTTCATCTTTTTCTTTAATACGCTGAGCTTCTACTAACGAAATAGTTTTGCGGTCTTTCTCTTCGTTGTAGCGAGTAATGTCTTCAAATACATAATTAAACTCTGGCTCTGACTGAATACGCTGCGCATGTTGCTTATCTAAATACGTAATAATCGGTTTTAAGTCACCCATTTCTTGGTATCTAGCGCGTACTATGCTATCCCACGGCAGTGCATTATCTTGTTTGCTTTCTCCCCACTCTGCGGGATCAATTGCAGATGGAAACGAAATATCAGGAATAACGCCTTTGTGTTGTGTGCTACCACCATTTATGCGGTAAAACTTAGCAATTGTATACTGCACACTGCCAAGCTCGTTGTCGTACAGGTCGTACGCTCGCCCTAAGCCTTTGTGCTGTTGTACAGTGCCTTTACCAAAGGTTTGCTCGCCAATCACAATACCGCGACCATAATCTTGTATCGCTGCTGCAAAAATTTCAGAAGCAGATGCACTGTATCTGTCTACTAGAACAGTTAACGGGCCATCGTAGTACGTAATACCATCGCGGTCTTTCTGCTCTTCAATACGATTATTAAGAGTGTGAATTTGTACCACTGGGCCTTGGTCGAAAAACAATCCAGAAAGCTGTGTTGCCTCGTATAAAGAACCACCACCGTTTTGACGTAAATCTATAATAACACCGTCTACTTTAGCTTCTTTTAGTTTAGCTAGTTCAACTTTTACATCTTGCGACAAGTTATTATAAAAGCCAGGAATTTCAATAACGCCTATTTTACTGGTTAAATCGGAATACTGTGCTTCAAACACTTCAGATTTAGCTGCTCTGTCTTCTAGGCGTATTTTATCTCGGGTTATTTCAACTATTTTAGGCGTACCGTGCGCATCAGCGCCTTTTAGATACTGTAAACGTACTTTTGTACCTTTAGGGCCTTTAATTAAATCAACCACGTCATCTAAGCGCCAACCTATCACATCAACAAACTCTTTACCGTCTTGGGCAACGCCAATAATGCGGTCATCGGCTTTAATTTGTTGTGATTTATCGGCAGGACCACCCGGTACTAAACTGCGAATAACGGTATAGTCTTCGTCTGGGCTTAATACTGCACCTATACCTTCAAGCTCTAGGTCCATATCCATTTTAAATTGCTCTGCACGGCGCGGCGATAAATAAGAGGTATGCGCCTCTATACTGCGTGCAAGCGAATTCATTACTATTTGAAAGGCATCTTCGGATTTTGATTGTACTAAACGCTTTTGTGCATTTTTATAGCGCTTTACAAGTACATCCTTTATACCTTCCCAATCTTTACCGGTCATTTTTAAGCGTAGTGCGTCATATTTAACGCGCTCACGCCATATTTCATCAAGTTCGTCTTGGGTGGTTACCCAATCAGCATCTTCTCGATCAAAAAAGTATTCATCTTGTTTATCAAACGTCATCTCATTTTCAAGTAATGAAAGCGAGTAATCATAACGCTCAAAGCGACGTTTAAGGCTTAGGTTAAAAATATCAAACGTAAAGCCTAACTTGCCGGTTACCAATGCGTTATCAAAGCCATTACGATATTGCTCAAATGACGCAATATCGCTGGCTAAGAATACACTTTTATTAAAATCAAGGGATTCGATATAACGATCGTACACTTTACTTGAAAGCTCATCGTTAAATCGAACCGGTGTATAGTGTGAACGAGTAAATAAGTTAACCACTCGTTTGCTGGCTGTAGCATGTTGACTTTCTTGCTTGAGCAACGGTAAGTCTTTTAACGTAACGGCTTCAACGGCAGCAAATAATGAACCTGAAAACAGGGCAGCAACTAACGGAATGAGCGTAAACTTTTTACTCATACACAACTCCTTAATTTATTTTCAGCTTAAATAATGTATAAGCTGTCAGCTTTGGTTTTAACTTGCATACCAGTCACTAATTCAACATGAACGTCGTCTTTGTTCACTTCAGTGATTATTGCATTAACAAGTGCTTGGCCAAGTTTAACCTTAACCTTATTATTAACCTTGACCTCACTTGCTGGTAAAGGTTCAATTTTTCCTGAACGCTTAACCGGTGCGGCTTTAGCTGTTTTATCTGCTGAAGTAGCATTTTTAGCGGCATGAGCAGGTTTCTTTTTGAAAGATTTTGCATCTGCATCTGGACGCGGACGTTGCTGCTTTTTGCGTTTAGCCATTTTCGCGCGGCTTTCTTCCAATGCTTTTTGTGCATGGTCGATATGCTCTTGCTCAACTTTTTCAGCTTGATTACCATCAAGATCAATACGAAACTCTGACTTAGTCACAGCTTCTAAATAACGCCAGTTAGACGTGTATTTTCTAAGCGCTTGGCGCACTTGAGTCTTGCTTACTTTTTCAGACCCTTCAATACGCTCAGCAATATCTTTAAAAATACCGACTTTAAGCGGTTTGATACCGTCTTTTTGTTTAAAACACTGCGGGAATTCTTGATATAAAAATTCCAACACTTCGTTCATATCTTTTAGCTTGTTTGTGGTTTCCATTTTAGAACCTATTTTTCACATCTTTTCATCAAGGGACGAATCAACATAGTGTATTACCCAGTCGACCAATTCTTCGAAGTCGGCCTCAATTACAGCCATATCACCACGAAGGTGTTCCCAAATACCATTAATTGTTTCATCGATAAATTCACACTCGGCTTCGTCTGGTAGACGATCCCAAGCAATATGAATCAAATCATTGAGCGTTTCCGCTACATGTTCTTCATCGCCTTCCCAATCGCCCACATCTTGTACGGCAAAAAGGTAGTCTTGAACATTTAGCAAGTCTTTCATTATAGGCTTGCCTCTAAGCATTTTACTAATGCTTCAAGACCCGCTTGATCGTCAGTATCAAATCGGCTAATACTTGGGCTATCTATATCAAGTACAGCAAATACTTTACCAGCTTTCATAATAGGTACAACTACTTCAGAATTTGACGCTGCATCACAGGCTATATGCCCATCAAAAGCGTGAACATCTTCTATTAATTGTGTTTGTCCGGTTGCAGCGGCGGTTCCACATACACCCTTTCCTACCGGAATTCGAATGCAAGCTGGGTTACCTTGAAACGGACCAAGCACTAATTCGGTAGGTGAATCCATAAAATAAAAGCCCGCCCAATTTACATCATCTAATGAAGTAAATAACAGCGCGCTTATATTTGCCATATTAGCAATTACATTCGATTCACCGCCTATCAGCGATTGCGTTTGCTTAACTAATGACTGGTAAAAATCGTGCTTTTGCATACCAAACTACTTCTTATTAAACATACAGTAGCTAAAGGTACTCTTTGTCGTGAAAAATTGAAACCTTTTGCGGCTAAAAAAAAGGAAAATGCACGCTTTATCAGCATGCTTGCTTAATAATGCTACGATTATTTTTTTGCGGTTTTACGCAGCCCAAACAAAAACAGCCCTGCAGCAAACCCAGACATCACACTATTTATTAAAAATATCTCGCCCGTAGTAGCACTAAGTAAGTAACTAAAAATAGCGCCGCCTAATAAACCAAGCGTTAAAACCCCTGAATAATTTACTTTAGCGTACTTAAACATAAGTAAGTAACCTGGCACTACAAATGCGGCCATCGTTAACCCTACAATATGTGCGTTTGCTATTGCCGTCATCAATAATTGAAAAAATATTGATAAAAAGTCACCATTCATAGCAAGGCCATAATAAACACCCAACATACCACCAATAATGATTGGGGAGAGTAATGAAAGCCCGACACTTTTTGCAAGTTGATGTTTCATCGTAAAATCCTTAAATATACAAACATAAGCCTCAATAATATAAGCATGCCCTAAGCGAGGTAGCTTATAAATAGAGACTATGGTCGTAATTTAAACTTACAAAACAAACGCGTTATTTTATATGAGGCACAAAAAAGCCCGCTAATTAAGCGGGCTGTTTTGTTATATGGTGGAGAGATAGGGATTTGAACCCTAGATGGGCTATAAACCCATGCCGGTTTTCAAGACCGGTGCATTCGACCACTCTGCCATCTCTCCGATACTGCTATAGTTAAAAATAAGAGTGTATTTTAAACTATTTTAAATAAATGCTTATTATTGATTTTAAAAACCAAAACACCATTTATTTGTTGAATAAGTGGTGGAGAGATAGGGATTTGAACCCTAGATGGGCTATAAACCCATGCCGGTTTTCAAGACCGGTGCATTCGACCACTCTGCCATCTCTCCGCACGGCCTGAATAATAGGGAAAGCGCAGAGGTTTGTGAAGCTTTATTTTAAATTAATTGTTTAAGTGATTAAAAAACAACTAATTTGTTTAAAGTTAAAGCAAAAGTGGCCTGTATTAATTGTAATTGAACTTTTATTTAAATATTTCACTCTATTGAACTACAAAGGTTTGCCCAAACATATAAGAGTTGTTAATCTAAATTTAGTTAAATTATCGGAACTACTCAGTTTCAACCACAGGAGCTCTACAATGGCGTTTAATCAATCGTACAATACCGCTAAACCGGTAATGTCTACCATTGAAACAAACAAGGTGCTTAAAAACACCTACCTATTACTTGCTATGACACTCGCATTTAGCGCTGTTACAGCGGGTATTTCAATGGCACTACAGTTACCATACTTTATGGGATTAGTGTTCACACTTGTCTCGTTCGGCTTATTATTTGTAGTAAATAAAAAAGCAGAAACTGCATCTGGTGTATTTTGGGTATTTGCTTTTACCGGCTTAATGGGCGCAGGCCTTGGCCCAATGCTTAACCACTATGCAGAAATGCCTAATGGCCCTATGCTAATTATGCAAGCGCTGGGCTCTACCGCGCTGATATTTTTTGGTTTATCGGCTTATGCACTTAACACTAAAAAAGACTTCTCATTTATGGGTGGCTTTTTAACGGTTGGTTTAATCGTTGTTATTGTGGCAAGCATTGTTAATATTTTCATCGGTAGTTCACTGATGTTTATGGTACTTAATGCTGCTGTAGTATTAATTATGTCTGGTTTAATTTTATTTGATACCAGCCGTATTATTAACGGTGGCGAAACAAATTATATTCGCGCAACTGTGTCACTTTACCTAAGTGTATATAACTTATTTACTTCATTACTTGCTCTGCTTGGCGCAAATAATGACTAATTAAAAAGTTCTGTTAAAATAGCCCCTTAATTGGGGCTTTTTTTTGGAATAATTTTGTCGCGTTTCGTCTTGTCTTTACATACTCCACCCTCTGATCACGATACTACGCAGCGTTTAGTTAAATTTGCGCACGCTTGCTTAGCGCAAGGACACACCATAGACGCTATATTTTTATATCAGCAAGGGGTTTATCATGCTTCAAACCACTTTGATCTTCCCACTGATGAGCTACAAATTCCGATGTTATGGCAGCAATTAGCAGATCAAAAAATTAATTTAATGTTATGTGTAACCGCCGCTGAAAAACGTGGTTTAGACATTAAACACACCAATGTGTTTAATGTTGCTGGGCTTGCTGAATTTGCCATGCTTGCTAGTGATGCCGACAAATGGATACAGTTTAAATGATTAACGTACTCGTAATGAGCCAATGCAGTCCTTTTGATGACTTGCATATTCGCGACGCCCTAGACATGACCCTCATATTTGCAGCTGTCGATCAGAATATCAGTTGGCTCTTTAGTGGCCCAGCTGTACTGGCACTAAAAAAGCAACAACAACCAAATATGCTTGGTATAAAAGATTTTTTTAAAAACATTAAAACATTGGAAATTTATGACGTTGAAAATATTTACGTCTGCGAAAAGTCACTACTCGATTATGGCTTAAACAAAAATGATTTATTGTTAGATGTGCAAGCACTAAACTTTGATCAGCAAAAAGCGCTAATTAAAACCCAGCAACATGTGGTGAACCTATGAGTAACCTACAAACTAATGCTTTGAGCACCTTACATATATTTTCTAAACCACTTAGCTACTACAGCGCCAATCGATTAGAAAACCTAATTCAAGCAACTGATATTGTACTTCTGGTTGGCGATGCCTGTTATGCAGCAAAGCAGTATCGACAATTTGCCGAATCATTGTTTATTTTAGCGCCTGATGCGAGTGCTCGCGCTATAAAGCTAAATAATAACGATAAAGTAATTAGCTATGACGAATTTGTAACCCTTAGCTTATCAACCAATCAATCTATTACCTGGTAACTTATGCTTGAAATTAACAACCAACAGCTTGAAACAGACAAACAAGGTTATTTACTTGACCATACTTTATGGTCAAAAGAATTAGCGCCCATTATTGCACAGCAAGAAAACATTAGTTTAACTGAGCAGCATTGGGAAGTTATTAACTTTGTTCGCAACTTTTACCTAGAATACAACACCAGCCCCGCTATTAGAATGCTGGTAAAAGCCATGGCTAAAGCACTCGGTGAAGATAAAGGTAATAGCCTATATTTATATAAATTATTTCCTAAAGGCCCGGCAAAACAAGCGACTAAAATTGCCGGCTTACCAAAACCTGCCAGGTGCATATAATGAATAATAAGTCAGCTAATAAGCAAGAGTACACAGCTAAACCCAAACGTAATACTGGCAGAACCTATTCTCGCAGCACGCTAAAAAGCGTCGCTTCAAAAAGAGAAATAAAACCAGCAATAGCTGCACAAGATATAAAAATAGTCTTATTTAATAAGCCTTTCGACGTTTTGTGCCAATTTACTGATGATGCCAACAGAAAAACCCTTGCTGAATTTATTCCTATAAAAGAAGTTTACGCTGCAGGCAGACTCGACAGAGACAGTGAAGGTTTATTACTGCTCACCAATTGCGGTAAATTACAAAACACCCTAACCGCACCGGGTAAAAAAACCAGTAAAACTTATTGGGTTCAGGTAGAAGGTGAGCCGAGCTCAGAGTCAATTGCTGCACTATGCACAGGCGTAGAATTAAAAGATGGCCTTACATTACCCGCTAAAGTGAGCATCATCAGTCAGCCAACAGTATGGACGCGTAACCCGCCAGTAAGAGAGCGAAAACTAATACCTACAACTTGGCTCAGCATAACAATAAGTGAAGGGCGTAACCGCCAAGTTAGACGCATGACAGCACATATTGGGCACCCTACTTTGCGCTTAATTCGCTATAGTATTGGTAAATATACCCTAGATGGTATTAAAAACGGCGAGTATAAAGTCATGACAGGTATAGAGCATACCTAACTGATGTAAACCAACTTACAATCGCTAATTTATAAGCCATTATTAACTTTAAATTAGCGTTTAAGCTATTTGCCAGGGCTTAGCGCAATACAATTACGCCCTTGGTTTTTTGCATAATAAAGAGCATCGTCGGCAGCTTGAATAAATGTTAAATGATCATCACACTGATGATGATTAACAGTATTAATTCCCATGCTTACTGATAAATACCCTGTAAAGCTATCTTCATGCACAATTGCCAACATTTCAATTGCTTTTTGAATTTGTTCAGCCACAAATAGCGCCCCTTGTTTATCTATTTGTGGTAGCAATACAACAAACTCTTCGCCCCCATAACGGGCAACAAAATCCTCTGGACGACTCACTGTGCCGGCAAGTTTTTGTGCCACAGCGTATAAGCACTTATCGCCTGCAATATGCCCGTAACGGTCGTTAAATTTTTTGAAGTTATCAATATCAATTATAATGAGTGAAAGCTGACAGTTTGCTAATTTAACACGGGAAAATTCATCAACAATTTTTTCATCAAAGCGGCGCCTATTGGCAATTTTGGTTAACGAATCTAAAAACGCCATTTCGCTTAAAATCTCATGTGCTTTAATCCGCTCAGTGGCGTCATTAAAAACAACCAAAAATTCATTACCAATATTAATACCCGATACTTGCATAATGACTTGCTCACCATTTTTGCAGGTTATTTGGTAGTCGTTTGCAGGAATATCGCCTTTATTACTTTCGGCTTGTGCAAGCGATGCATTCCATAATGCCCGAGCAGCATTTCTTTTATCAATATCTGGGTAGGCTTTTTCCCACCAAATATCTACATTGGGCGTATCATTTATAGTAAAACCAAATACATCAATATAACGCTGGTTAACTTTTAATATATCACCCGTTTCAACGCACACATTACAAATAGGCATAGGAAGCACTGTAAATAATTTCGCATAATGGCTCAGCTCATGATTACGCATAGGGTGATGCGTGTGAGCAATTAAATACTTTTGTTGTGGGTCGTTATGTTCGTTAAGTAATTTGGCATTCATAGTCGCTACAAAATGCCATTCAACCCACCATGTTTCTAAATGCTCTAATAATGCTTTTTCTACTTTTAGATTAGGGCTCAACGACTGTTCAATTAATTTAAATAACTCAACAATAGGATGTGGCTCTTGGAAAAAAATAGGGGGAGTTATTGTGATCAATTCATCAAACAAATAATAAGCTGTTTCTTTAAGTTCACTCAACGGGTTGTTAAGCAACTCACTTATATCGGTTTTTTTTGAGTAATCTAAAATAAAAGATTTTACTTTGTTGACGTGAGAAGCATAGTTCATATATTCATTCCATTGAGTATATTAATAATAACCTTAGTTACGCTTAAATATAACACTATAAAGCAATATAAAGCTATAACTCCTCCTACTATTACACAGCTAATATTCACACTTATTTACTATTTATATTTATTTTGCTTACTGCAAATAGCAAAAACGTTTTGCTGACGCTATAAAAATAACTACAAAAGCGCTGCATTAAGGCTAAGCCTCTTTAAGCGCTGCTTAAATACATGCTATAATCGCGGCCTTTCCAAGATGTTATTAATAACAGTAATCTGTATAAGCGAAATTATTCATGAGCGAAAATAGTCACATTAAAGTCATCGTAGGTATGTCCGGCGGTGTTGATTCTTCTGTATCTGCATATTTGTTAAAGCAACAAGGCTATCAGGTAGAAGGCCTGTTTATGAAGAACTGGGAAGAAGACGACAATGATGAATATTGCGCCGCAGCTGATGATTTAAAAGACGCGCAAGCTGTTTGCGATAAACTCGGTATTGAACTGCATACAGTTAACTTTGCCGCTGAGTATTGGGATAACGTATTTGAGTACTTTTTAGCTGAATACAAAGCAGGTCGTACACCTAACCCAGATATAATGTGCAATAAAGAAATTAAATTTAAAGCCTTTTTAGAATTTGCGGCCCAAGCATTAGGCGCCGACTTTATTGCCACCGGTCACTATGTACGCCGCGAACTACGCGATGACAAATACGTTATGTGCCGCGGGTTAGATGATAATAAAGATCAAAGCTACTTTTTATACACGCTTAGCCACGAACATATTGGCCAAACATTATTCCCTGTTGGCGATATTGCTAAGCCAGAAGTACGCCGCATAGCTGAAGAGCAAGACCTAATTACTCACGATAAAAAAGACAGCACAGGTATATGTTTTATTGGTGAGCGCAAATTTAAAGACTTTTTACAAAAGTTTTTACCTGCCCAACCTGGTGTTATCGAAGACACTGATGGTAACAATGTAGGCGAGCACGAAGGATTAATGTATCACACCCTAGGTCAACGCAAAGGCTTGCTAATTGGTGGTATGAAAGAAGGCTCAGGCGAGCCATGGTATGTAGTAGATAAAGACCTTGAGCGAAATGTACTTATTGTTGGCCAAGGTAAAGATCACCCTCGCCTATACAGTAATGGCCTTAATGCTAACCAATTGCACTGGGTTGACCGTATTGGCCCTAAAGGCACTACTCGCTGCACAGTTAAAACCCGTTACCGCCAAGAAGACTTAAGCTGTACGCTACTTGTAGGCGAAGACGGCATGGCACGCGTATTATTCGACGAGCCACAAAAAGCCGTTACTCCAGGTCAATCTGCCGTATTTTATGCAGAAGATGTGTGTTTAGGTGGTGGTATTATTGATTCGGTGATCAAATAATGAATCAACACCAAGTCATGGCGCTTGCCGCCATGTGCCAAGTTGCTAAACAAGTTCAAAAAGTTGCTCAGTACGGCAATAATAATGAACACGATTTAGAAATACTACTTTCGAGTATTATTCAAACCTCGCCGGCATCGCCAGAGGATGTATATCAAGGCACAGATAACCTACGCGATGGCTACAAAACATTATTGGCACAGCTAAGTGCTGGTGCGCAAAAAGATGTTGAAATTGTAAAATACGTCGGTGGTTTAATGCAGCTAGAACGTGCCTTGAGTGCAAACGACAAAAGCTTAAACGAATTAGGTAAACGTATTGATGACATTCATCGACGTTTAGATCATTTTGCTATAACCGACGAGAGCGTTGTCGCCGGTTTAGCGGATATATACTCAACGGTGCTAAGCCCCCTTGGGCACCGTATACAGGTTTATGGTAAACCTGAGTTACTAAAGCAGCAGCTCACTCAAAATAAAATCCGCGCATTATTATTAGCCGGTATTAGAAGTGCAGTTTTATGGCGACAAATGGGCGGTAAACGCCGTCACTTTTTCTTTGCAAAAAGAAAAATAATCGCCATTGCTAAAGCAAAAATTTAATTATCGTTCAAACTAAAATTTAGGAGTTATTATGGAGCTTTCAGCGTTAACGGCTATCTCTCCAGTGGATGGTCGCTACGGCAGCAAAACCACTGAACTACGCAGTATTTTCAGCGAATTTGGCCTAATCAAATACCGCGTAACCGTTGAAGTGCGTTGGTTGCAAGCGTTAGCTGCAGCGAGCGATATTAAAGAAGTCCCTGCATTTAGCGAACAAGCTAATGCATTACTAAACGCCATTGTTGATAACTTCAGCGAAGCTGATGCACAGCGCGTTAAAGATATTGAACGCACAACAAATCACGACGTTAAAGCGGTTGAATACCTTCTAAAAGAAAAAGTAGCCGATAACGCAGAACTACATGCAATTAACGAATTTATTCATTTTGCATGTACCTCTGAAGACATTAACAACCTATCTCATGGTTTAATGCTAACTGAAGCACGCAATAATGTATTACTACCATATTGCGATCAGTTACTTAGCGCAATTAAAGAAAAAGCGATTGAGTACAAAACAATCCCTATGATGACACGTACGCACGGACAACCTGCTACACCGTCTACTATGGGTAAAGAGTTTGCTAACGTTTACATGCGCTTAAAACGTCAACGCGACCAAATTGCACAAGTAGAAATGCTAGGTAAAGTTAACGGTGCTGTAGGTAACTACAACGCTCACCTTAGTGCATACCCAGATTACGATTGGCACACACATGCAGACAAATTTGTATCAAGCCTAGGTTTAACTCTAAACCCGTTTACTACACAAATTGAACCGCATGACTACATTGCTGAGCTTTTTGATGCTATTGCCCGTTTTAACACAATACTGCTCGATTTTGATCGTGACATGTGGGGTTACATTGCCCTTAATCACTTTAAGCAAAAAACCATTGCTGGCGAAATTGGCTCATCAACAATGCCACATAAAGTTAACCCTATTGATTTTGAAAACTCAGAAGGTAACTTAGGTTTAGCAAATGCTATTTTTTCTCACCTTGCACAAAAGCTGCCTGTTTCTCGCTGGCAACGTGATCTTACCGACTCAACGGTATTACGTAACTTAGGTGTAGGTATGGGTTATGCACTTATTGCATACCAATCAACACTTAAAGGTGTAAGTAAGCTTGAAGTAAACGAGCAACGTTTATTAGAAGAGCTTGATCAAAACTGGGAACTGCTAGCAGAGCCAATTCAAACAGTTATGCGTAAGTACGGTATCGAAAAGCCATACGAAAAGCTTAAAGACTTAACCCGTGGCAAACGTGTAAACCAAGAAATAATGGCAGACTTCATCGATGGTTTAGACCTTCCTGAACACGCTAAAGTAGAAATGAAAAAACTAACACCTGCTAATTATATTGGCCGCGCTGTTGAGTTTATTGATGATTTAGTTTAATAACTAAACTAAAATCAATGAAAAAGCGAAAGGTCTCCTTTCGCTTTTTTTGTTTTAATACCACTTGCACTAATTTGTAGGGCCACTGTATGTATCAATTAAAAATAAATGACTTATCAGAGCAAGAGTTTTTAACTCAGTTCTGGCAAAAAAAACCACTCTTAATTAAACAAGGTTTTAGTAATTTTCAGGACCCGCTTGATGCGAATGAACTTGCAGGCCTTGCAATGGAAGACAGCATAGAGTCGCGTATTGTTACTAATCATAATAATGAATGGCAATCGCACCAAGGGCCGTTTGAAGACTTTGAACAGCTTACAGAGCAACACTCTACTTTATTAGTACAAGCGGTTGATCATTGGCATAACGATGCAGCACAGCTGCTAGAGCCGTTTCGATTCATCCCAAACTGGCGCATAGATGATTTAATGATCAGCTATTCAACGCCTGGCGGTGGTGTTGGCCCGCATTTAGATCAATACGATGTATTTATTATTCAAGGTGAAGGCAAACGCCATTGGCGAGTAGGCCTACCAGATCCTAGCCTTAAACAATTCACCCAAAATAAAACATTATTGCAAGTAGAAGCGTTTACTGCGGTTATTGATTGTATTTTAGAACCCGGCGATATTTTATATATTCCACCAGGTTGCCCGCACGAAGGTTATGCCGTAGAAAACGCCCTTAATTATTCGGTGGGTTTTAGAGCGCCAAATCAACAAGATTTACTCTCTAGCTTTGCCGATCATATTATTGATACCGAAAGCGGACAAAAGCGTTACACCGACCACAACCTTACATTAAGAGAGTCTAAGGGCGAGCTGAGCGATACTGAGGTTGATAAAGTAAAAGTGCTAATGCAGGCATTACTAAACGACCACACCTTATTTAAACAATGGCTTGGCACAACTTTAAGCCAACCAAAGCACGATATGGACTTAATGCCTGTTGAGCAACCGTTTAATGCGGCGCAAATAGCCGATGCAATAAACAGTGACGACATAAGCTTTGAACGCCTAGGTGGAACGCGTGCTATATATCAGCAAACAGCTGATGAATTATTAGTAAGTGTTAACGGAGAAAACTACTCTGTACCAAATAGTGACTTGAATGCTGTTAAGTTACTTACTGATTTTACAGGTTTTAATGCGCAACAGCTAAAAAACACGGCCCCAAGCCTAGTTTTTATTGAAATATTCACTACACTAATTAATGAGGGTATTTGGTTCAATTAGAGGTGTATTATGGACTACCGGGTAGAACAGGTCGATTGGCACAGCCAAAAAGCGCTACTGCAGCAAATAAGAGAGCGTGTATTTGTTTATGAGTTACATATTCCTAAACATATTGAATTTGACAACCTAGACCCACTTGCCCAACATATTCTTGTCACCTGTATTACCAACGACACACAGTCTCCTGTAGCCACAGGCAGGCTGTGTAGCGATGGCCTTATAGGCCGTATAGCTGTATTACCCGCCCACCGCAATCGCAATGTTTACAAATCCCTACTTAACTTTATTGTTGCACTTGCTGCAGAGCAAAATATTGAAGTACTGAGTATTAACTGCATTTTAGAAGAAGTTGAATTATTTAAACAAAATGGCTTTAGCCAACAAGGCAATGTATTCATGGAGGCTGGCATTGCAAAGCTACGAATGCAATGCCCTGTTACCAGCTTTGAAACTCGTCCATTTACGTTAACGCATTAAAAAGCGAGCTACAATAAATAAAGTAGCTCGCTTTTTAATTTGTTATACAAACATATTAAACTTATTTAGGCTCGTTAGCCCACAGTTGTTCATTTTCGTGCATTTCGTATAAACCATGGGCACGATTGATCAGTAAATTGGCAAAATCAACCTTGGTTTTATCACTCGCCCCTGTTTGCATTATTTGATCAGCTTTTAACTGCCATTGCAGTGAAAAATAACGTATTGCATCGCGAGCATCTTTTGCAGCACTCACTTCAGCATGATCAGTTGGTAAACGACCGGTAATTACCCAATAGTTTTTACCATTTTGCGCCTTAAATTTCCATAGAGCACAAAATGGGGCTAAAAAACGACTGTCTTTTTCAATCAACGTTTTAGGCATAATGCCTTTTTCAGCTAAATGCTTTTGTGCGTTTTGAAAGCATTCACGCTGCCATAATATATTTTGCTGCTCTACTTGAGCTTGTTCTTGTGCTGTTAACGGTTTTTTTTCTTGTTGTGTCATTATTAATAACCTTTTACTTCTTTTTTAACACTTTAAGGGCTTAACAAATAAGGTGCAAGTACAAAAATAGTATTTTTTAGCCTCAAACCCGCTGTTTGCCTGGTTTTTAGCCAAATTTATAAGCTTTACTTAACTATTTTAATATTATGATCGAATGAGCCCACATCCCCCGGAAATACCACCGGCGACTCAATCCCTTCTTTATTAATGGCTGCAACACCAAAATAGTAATTATCAATTACTACATTGTTAAGTGTAGCTTGAGTAACCTTACCCACGGTTTTACTAAACTGCCATTGTGGCTCGCTGGTATAACGCCAATAAATACGATAACCGGTTATATTATTGTCTTTAGATGCCTGCCACGACAAACGCGTATTAGCCGTTACCGCACCCGCGATTTTCACGTCTTTAGGAGGGGCTGGTGCCCACGCCATCGACGCTAAACTTACAGCATTAAGTGCGGTTAATTTGGCCGCATAGTCAAAATCAACGCCTTTGATCGTATCGCCATATTCAATGCCGTTTTCAATGCGTAAGTCTTGATGCTGGCGATCGTAATGCTCGTTTGTTTCCATAATGCGCACTGCAGCAAAGCCCGCGTCATTAAAAGGTCTATGGTGCCCACCTCTACCAAATCGGTCTAACCGATAAACTAACATAGTATTTAAATTAGCAATGTATCTGTCGGCAATGGTATCTATGTAACGCGCCAAGTTACGACTAGCTGAGTCAACCTCGCCCCCCGTAAAGCGCCGCGTTCGTGCTTGCTCTTTAGTTTCTATTACGCGCGTACCTTCAGAAAATATCCGCGCTGTGGTGTTATCGGTTACGCCATTAACCCCGGTAATATTGCCTATCATGTCGTTGTTTAGTACTGCGTGTACTTGCCAGTCGTGTTTTTGCGCATAAGCGGTTAAAATTTTACCACCAAATAAACCCTGCTCCTCGCCCGACAGCGCCGCGTACACCACAGAGCCATTAAATTTATGTTTACTCAATACACGCGCCGCCTCTATTACGCCCGCCACACCAGAGGCGTTATCGTTAGCCCCCGGCGAGTCGCTAGTAAAATCCATCACATCGCTTACGCGTGAGTCTATATCGCCCGACATTATTACCATACGGTTAGGCTCGCTTATACCGCGCTGAATAGCGACAATATTAACCACTTCGGTTGCATCAGGAATTCGTTTTTCGCCCGATATAGTGTCTTTTACTTCAATAATCTCTAGGCATCCGCCGCATTGTGCTGATATTTTTTCGAACTCTTGTTTTATCCAGCGCCTTGCTGCACCAATGCCACGGGTTTCCGATTTAGTGTCTGATAATGTATGGCGCGTACCAAAATCCACCAGCGTTTGAATATCGCCACCAATACGCTGCGCTGAAATATCACCGGCTATAGCATGCAATTTTTGTTGATCAGTGTATTTAATCTCGCCCGCTGCCAATGCTTGCGAAGTTAAACCCACAAAACAAGCAGCTGTAAGGGTACTCACGCTAAGTAATTTTGTTGTTATTTTAAAAGGTGTTTTAAGCATCTAATGGCTCCTTATTTTTATTATAATCACCATTACGTAAGTAAGCTTAGTGCGCAATACTTTTGCGGTAGGCACCACAAAAAAGTAAGTTAAAGCACAGATTAAAAGTTTAATTAAGCCAAATAATCTGCAACTAGAATATTTAGTAATATAGTTATTTTATTTATGCCACACTAGGGTTTTTATTTATTAAAAACTTTATGCGCCAATTAAAAAACGATACCAAGCTCAGTAATCAAATCTATCATGCCGACAGTAAGTTTGGTCCGGTACGCGTTTATCAAAATGAAGATTATAGATGGCTCACTTTTAATAACGATCCGCCGCTAGGCTCTACCCTTCAAGGAGTAATGAGCAAAGCCCGGCCTGAACTATTATGTGTACCAATATATCAAAGCATGTTGTTATTTTTATTAGCCCCGGTTAGTGAGCTACGTATTTTAAATTTGGGCTTAGGCACTGCAGCAATAGAGCGCGCACTTAAACACATTGAATCTAGCCGCCGTAATTTAATTGATACGTTTGAAAGTGTAGAAATAAACCCTGATGTTATAAGTATCGCTAAGCAATTTTTTAAATTACCCAGTGATCATACTGTGCACTTGCAATGTGCTCAGCAATTTATTAGTCAATGCACTCAACAATACGACCTAATTTACATAGATATATTTAGTGGCGAGCACCACCAAACGTTTATTCAAAGCGAGTCGTTTTGGCACGCCATTAACCACTGCATTAATAAAAGCGGCCAGGCAATCATTAACCTAAATCCTAAAACAGGGCAAGAATTACAAACTACTTTAGTACTGTTACGCCATTACTTTAACTGTATTGCACTTATAGAGTTTAACGAGTACAAAAACATTGTTCTTATACTAAGTAACCTTTCGTTAAAGCATATAACGGTAGAGGCAATACAAGCCTCAACAGTAATGCAAAGCATAGCGCCAAACTTGCATAGCAATATAAATACTATTTACCATATAGCAGCAGTATAAAAATTAACGACCAGGCTCAAATGTATCGTAACAAGGTAGGCTCGTTTCTAGCAGTTCCCAATTAGCCCTAGAAGTCACAAAATTATGTGATAATGGCTTTTCTGTAATTGTTGAATCTATAAGGCCTAAGCGAATTCTGTACCGAGATTTATCATCCGCATTAGCACTATAAATAGGTGAACCACAACACTTACAGAAATAACGTGTGCGCCCTGCTTTAAAAGAATACTTACTTAGTAAATCATTGCCTGTTGAAATTGAAAATTCATGCACATTTATAAACCCGTTAGTTGCAAAAGCGGTTCCGCTATTTTTTCTGCAAAGTGAACAATGGCAATGGATAATACTCGTAATAGCACCCGTTATTTTTACTGTAACCTCACCACATAAACATGAACCTGTGTACATACAACTTCCTTATAATTAAATTATTATTTTTTAACCTAATGAATGACTAAAAACAATCTTAGTATTGTTTTAATGCTTACTAATATTAATTATACCTTAGAGTATGAGTAATTAAGCCTCTACTAAGCTGCATTTAAAAACACAAAAATGCTATGATAGCTGCAATTACTTGCCATTTAAGCTATTAAAATGTATCGACTATTTGAGCGCATTACTAAGCCGTTCCCACAAGATAAACCAACGCAGCCACCTAACACGCTGCTTGCGTTTTGTCTTCATTACACCAAAGGCATGGGGCTGTCGCTAGCACTACTCTCGTTAAGTGCCGCCTTGCTCGCTATTTTAGAAGTATCGCTATTTAGCTATATGGGGCAACTAGTTGATTGGCTGGCAATTTATACACCACAAACACTCTTTGTAGAGCAGCAGTCCGAGCTGACAAAAATGGCCCTTATGCTCCTTGTGGTGCTGCCTGTAGTGGTGTTTTTTCATTCTGCAATTTTGCACCAGGCATTACTGGGCAATTACCCCATGTCGATTCGCTGGTTAGCACATAGATATTTATTGCGCCAAAGTGTTAGTTTTTATCAAAATGAATTTGCCGGACGCATCGCCACCAAGGTATTACAAACCTCTCTGGCTGTGCGCGAAGCTGTAACAAAACTACTCGACGTATTAATGTACATAATCGTTTATTTTGGCTCTATGTTGTTTTTAGTAGCCGAGGCCGATTGGCGCTTAATGTTACCCTTACTTGTTTGGCTTGTTTTGTATATTTGCATTCAACTTTACTTTGTACCGCGTCTTAAAAAAGTGGCTACCTCACAAGCCGATGCCCGCTCAGAAATGACCGGCCGCATTGTCGACAGCTACACTAATATTGCTACCATTAAACTATTTTCGTACACCCAACGCGAAGAAGAATACGCAAAACAAAGTATGGATGTTTTTTTACAGCCGGTGTACAAGCAAATGCGTTTAGTTACCAGCCTCAACTTTGTTATTCAAACTTTAAATTACTTATTAGTGTTTTCGGTCACTGCGGTATCACTTTACTTGTGGTCGCTAAGTGCCATTAGCGCAGGAGCAATTGCCGTTGCGGTAAGTTTAGCCCTTAGATTAAACGGCATGGCGCAGTGGATCATGTGGGAAATAAGCAGCTTATTTGAAAATATTGGCACCGTAGCCGATGGCATGCAAACCCTCTCTAACCCAATTGCAGTAGCCGATAAACCCAATGCCAGCACTCTTAACGTTAGCCAAGGTGCAATTGAATTTAACAATGTGCACTTTAACTACGGCAAAGCAGCAAGTGAAACGCTGCGTGGCCCAGTTATTAACGGTTTAAACTTAAATATTAAAGCCGGTGAAAAAATTGGCTTAGTGGGTCGCTCTGGCGCGGGTAAATCAACGCTAGTTAATTTACTACTACGCTTTTACGACACCGACTCTGGCAGTATAAAAATTGACGGCCAAAACATTACCGATGTGAGCCAAGAAAGCTTACGCCGTTACATTGCCATGGTAACTCAAGACACTTCCCTGCTGCACCGCTCAGTAAAAGACAACATTTTATACGGCAGACCAGATGCCACTGAAGCCGAAATGATCGATGCCACCAAGCAAGCTAAAGCTCTAGAGTTTGTAACCGACTTAGTTGATAGCAAAGGTAATAAAGGCTTTGACGCGCAAGTAGGCGAACGTGGCGTTACCTTATCGGGTGGGCAGCGCCAACGTATTGCTATTGCGCGCGTACTGCTTAAAAACGCCCCTATTCTCATACTCGACGAAGCCACCAGCGCGCTTGATTCAGAAGTAGAAGCCGCTATTCAAGCAAGTCTTGATGATTTAATGACAGATAAAACAGTAATTGCTATTGCTCACAGGCTATCAACCATAGCGCAAATGGACAGGCTTATCGTACTTGATAACGGCGGTGTTGTTGAGCAAGGCACACATGATGAGTTAATAGCTAAGAATGGGATTTACGCTGCACTTTGGGCACATCAAACAGGTGGGTTTATTGGCGTTGAATAGTTTTTTTAAGTATTAACAACAAACTTAAAATATTAAACCATAACGAAAAATGCGTTATGGTTTAATATTGTTTTATTACGTGCTAGCTCGCTTTACTTTTTTCTATGGTGTGAGTAGCCGATAATTCTAAAAAGTATTCTAATGAATCATCAAGTACATCTAACCACGGCACAGGAAGCTCAGGTGCCAAGGTGTTTGTTAAAGTAGAGCGATACGCTTTTTCTCTAAAACACATAATGTCTTGTTGTTTATCTTTTTGCCATTCTTTGAGAATATCTGCCTGTTTTTCAACTGCAAATTCAGGGTAATCTGTGGCATTAGTTAAATCACGAATATACGCTGCTTGATAATCAATAGAGCCCTCAACATTCGTTACTTCATCGTACTTAGCTAACCAATTTTTTTCATCTTCTTGTCGTGCTGCTAATGCTGGTATTTTTATTCTGTCTAAAATTTCGTCGCGTACATACCATGCTTGCGCATCAAACATATTAAAAGTGAAGTACTGATCTTGCATGCCTAAATAAACTAACTTAGGGTTTGGCTGCCAAAAAACACCCTTATACAAGTTTGCCGGATACAAACAGTTATGTGTTTGTAAACGTAGTTCGTCAGGTAAAAATGGAAAATGAAATAAATACCCAGTACACATAATCACAGCATCAAAGCGCTTACTAGTGCCATCTATAAAATGCGCAACGTCCCCTTCAAAGTGGGTCACAAGTGGCATTTCTGCAATGCCGTCTGGCCAATTATAGCCAAGTGCTTTAGTACGGTAGCTTATAGTTACCGATTTAGCGCCATACTTATAACACTGCGTACCTATATCTTCGGCAGAATAGCTACTGCCTATAAGTAAAACTTCTGAACCTTTAAATTCTAGTGCGTCTCTAAAGTCATGAGCATGTAATACTCGACCAGAATACTCTTCTAGCCCTTCAAAATAAGGCATGTTTGGTGTAGAGAAATGACCTGTAGCAACAATAACATAATCAAACTCATTCACTTCCTGCTCGCCGGTTTTATGGTTCATAACCGTTACAGTAAACATTTGTGTTTCGTCGTCAAATGTAACCCAACGAACCGGGCACTCAAAGCGAATGTATTTACGAATATCTTGCTTGTTAATACGCCCCATTATGTAGTCTTTAAGCACTTCACGAGGGGGATACGAAGGAATAGGTCTACCAAAATGTTCTTCAAAAGAATAATCAGCAAATTCTAAGCATTCTTTTGGTCCGTTAGACCAAAGATAACGATACATACTGCCATGTACCGGCTCACCATTTCTGTCTAGCCCAGTGCGCCATGTATAGTTCCACATGCCACCAATATCATTTTGTTTTTCGTAACAAACAACTTCCGGTAAATTCTCAATACCGGCTAAACGAGCTGCTTCAAATGCACGTAATTGTGCCAAACCGCTTGGACCTGCGCCCAAAATAGCAATTTTTTTCATTATAAAAGTCGACTCCTAATAGCTAATACGAGCCTTACTATAACATTTTTTCATGCAAATTATTTGCCACAATAAAAATAAATCCTTTTTTATAACATTTACCTTTAAAAAAACATAAAATAAATCAATATTTTATTAACTAGCCGTCTATTATCACCGCAACTTATTTGGCTTAAAAAATTTAATCAGTAAGCACTCAGCCATTAGTTTATAACAGCTTAAATTTAAGTAATAAAAAAAGCGAAGATGCTGTTTATGCTCCTTCGCTTTTACTACCATTAAATACTTAAATTAAAGCTTTATAGTATTATTACTGTGATAAAAAATAGCTTATAGGCGTTTGCTGGTATCTTTAAAATAATGATGCGTTAAGCCATAAGTGCAGCATTATGCTGGCCCCGTAACCTAACGCAATCACAGGCGTCCACTTTAGGTGACCAAAAAAAGTATAGTAGCCGCGTGCTTGCCCCATTAATGCCACTCCCGCAGCCGAGCCAATCGAGAGTAAACTACCGCCTACCCCCGCAGTTAATGTGATCAGCAACCATTGCCCATGCGACATTTCAGGATCCATAGATAACACCGCAAACATAACCGGTATATTATCGATCACTGCAGAAATCACCCCAAGAAAAATATTTGCCGTTGTAGTAGACCAATTGCCGTATAGCATCTCAGACATAAAGTTTAAATAACCTAAAAACCCTAAGCCACCCACGCACATAACAATACCGTAAAAAAATAATAACGTGTCCCACTCTGCCCGTTGCACTCTACTAAATACGTCAAATGGTACAACACTGCCTAGTTTAGCTAATCGTTCTTGATCGCCCAACTGCTCTGCATGGGCTCTTTTACGTGCCAGTGATCCTGGTAAAGTCATTCTTAAAAAATAACCAAAAAACTGTAAATAGCCTAGCCCCATCATCATACCTAATACTGGTGGCAGGTTTAAAAAGCTATGGCAAGCAACGGCAGTGGCTATGGTAAGTAAAAACAACACTAATATTCGCACTGCGCCGCGTTTTGGCTCAACCGCTTCGTATTGTGCGGTTGGGTGCTTATCGGCAACATAAAAGCTCATAATGGCTGCGGGCACTAAGTAATTAACTAAAGCAGGTAAAAACAGCACTAAAAACTCGTTAAAATGCACCAATCCAGCTTGCCACACCATTAGCGTGGTTATGTCGCCAAAGGGGCTAAATGCGCCGCCCGCATTAGCCGCAATAACAATATTAATACAGCTGATGTTTATAAATGGCTTATCACCTTCGGCAACTTTCATTACCACTGCACACATTAATAACGCGGTGGTAAGGTTGTCGGCAATCGGGGAGATAAAAAATGCTAAAAAACCGGTTATCCAAAATAAATTTTTATAGTTAAAGCCTTTACGGATCATCCAAGCGCGCAATGCATCAAATACTCCTCTTTCTTCTAGCGCATTTATGTAGGTCATAGCGACTAGTAAAAAGAGCATAAGCTCAGCAAACTCAAGTAAATTATGCCTAAATGCAGTTTCGGTAAGTTCAGTAATATCATGGCTAACGTAATAGGCACCTATTAATATCCAAATTAATCCTGCTGCAACCAATACTGGTTTCGACTTTCTTAAATGTAGCTTTTCCTCGAGCATAACCACGGTATAAGCAATTAAAAATATACCAATACACAACCAACCAATACTCGATGATGTTAAATCTAACTGCCCTTGCGCAGCCCAAACTGGCGAGCAAAAAAACAACATAGCAATACATACTATGTTGAACCCCCGTAACAAACTCTTCATTTTACATTTCCTGTTTTAATTACATAAATCAGCTGGCTTTAATTACAATAAAACAATTTATCTGCTTTATTGATACGCATTTTGGTGAGTATTTATTGGTTATTATTTTTTCACCACAATAAAATAGCACAGCATTACCAAGTGGCTATTGTACTGAGGTCTATATATGCATAGGTGGTTGCTATATTGTAAATAGGGTGTGTGAATGGTGGTTGTGTAAGCTTTAATATTTACAGGTTAATTATTTAAAATTCAATTGGTTATATTATTTTTATTTAGTGCTGCGAAAGTAGTTTACAAAAAAAGCGAAGTTGCTATGTAAGCAACTTCGCTCTTGGTTAATTGTTGTTTGTTATTTAATTTGTATTAGGCAATTAACCTTAAACCTACCATTACTAGCATCACAACATTGGCAAGTACGCCAATTAAAAAGAAGTAGCTACGTGGGCTAGGATTTTTATTAGTAGCAATTGCGTAGTACAGCACCATATGAATTAATCGCGCAATAACGTATATCCATACACATAGTGCAAATATTGGGCTTTGATAATTTATTACAAAAGCAAACAACACTGTTCCTATAAATAACGCACTATTTTCAAGGGTATTGTGAAAAGTACGGTGTGCTCTAAATATAAAACTATCGTGCGATAAGTCGTCACTTATTTTACCCGGCACTGCATTAGGCTGTTTTGCTTTACTAAAAGTTGCTACCGCCCACTGTACAAGCAACATAATTAAATACAGGTAAAACGCCAAATACGCCGAAAGTGCAATATTAGTCATAGTTAATTTCCTTGTTTTTATTAAAGATTATCAATTTTTAGATGTTTAACATTAATAACAGGCAAGTTTTAGGCCGAGTTTAATTATTTGATAGTTATACAAATAATTAAAGCTATCGTTTAAACTCAGTAATTTATTCCGACGTTTTTACATAAAAGCACTTAATACTTAAATTAAAAACCGTAAAAGTAATATTGTTAAACAAATATTATTAGCAATATTAATCATTAAAATTATAGCCTACGACCTCAAAGTTAAAGTAACTATAACCACCCCATGGTCGGTACTTAAATCGTCTCGCTCAAATACTGGGTTAATTAAATGCCGATCGTAAGTGTTATAGTCACTTACTTCAAAAAAGCTATCATGGTAGCTGGCATCAAATTCACTAGACAATAAAATGTAGTCAAGCACTGAACTGCTCGCGCCATAATAATGGGTTGGCGTGCGTGGAGTTGCTGGCTTAGCCACATTATTTGTATCACCTTGCTCAATTACAGCACTCACTATATCGCCATCAACACGCAAGTCGTCTGTTGGTGCTTGTGGCTCAGCACTTGCCAATTGCGACTTTGTAAATAAGTCCCATGCATCATTTAAACAATATTTAGCAAGGTAAGTTTTAGCGTCAAAAGCAGAGGCAAAACGCAGTGTATTAGTAAGCATGTGGCTTAACACACCATCGGCTATGCTGTTATTAAAGTCGCCCATTAAAATCATAGGCTGCTGCGTAGCTTCGCGGCGCGCAATCATTTGTATCATTAATAATGTGGCTTCGCTGCCGCGCTGAATAGTTGATCCCCAGCCACCCGCTACATTCGCTTTTAAAATCTCAATTATGTTCTTTTCGGGCGAAAGTGCTTTATTGTGCTCATCAACCTCAATCATTGGGCGTTTAGATTTAAAATGCACCACATAACAATCGGTATTACCTATGTGCGGCAAAGTTACTGTGGCTCTTAATACCTTGCGGCTAAATGTAAAATCAGCACTAAGCCCAAGGGTAGCTACAAGTTCATTATCGTGCTGCACCGCAGCCACTTCAACAATAGGATATTTTGCGGCAATTGCCACTACGGGGCGTTTATAAATAAAGTCGTCAATCACCTCGGGCGTATCTACCACTGCAAAGTGCTCATAACCTTGCCCACGTACTAATTCTTGTAACGACTCAATACTAAACACTTCCTGAAAACCAATCACATCAGGTGCGTGCTCTGTTAAATAATCAATAACCCACTGCTGCTTTTTAGCCCACTGTTGCGCGGTATAAATTTTCTCAAACTCATAGTATGCATTGGGTGGCTCAAGGTAATTAAACAAGTTAAATGTGGCTATTTTTAGTTGAGTGTTTTTTATCAAAAGAGGTTCCACTGCTGTACATTTTAAAATAACAAACATCGCTGAGTTATTAGCCCTAATGCTTGCTTAAATGAATACGTAAAAGTATGTAATAGCAGTATACCCTATTGCTTATCGTTTTTAAGGCTTTAGGGGGGTGTTCAAAACCTGTGCTATTTCAGTAAATTAGTAAAAACAAGATCATACATGGTAAATCAATTCAATTTCATACATCAAACAATAGCATTACAAATTTAGCTGCTTACGTATTCGTACGCTTTATTTTTACCCTTGAGTATCGCTACGCGCTATTAAAACCAACCCCCCCCCCTCATCTTTTACAAATATCTCCAAAAAGCACAGTGCCTATTTTATTACTGCTTTATTATGCTTATATGCAATGAGGTTGCAGTAACAACCTTTAAAACTACGCATTGAATAATTCTCAACTTACTATTTTAGCCCGTTATTTAGGCTATACTGCCCTTTCCATTACCTACAAACGTTATGTATTATGAACTACTCAAACTTTGGCACTAAATTTACACAACCCAACGGCATTACTCAGTTAATGGAAGACTTAGGCAGTGCTAAAAGCAGTAACAATCCTAATATTGTTATGCTGGGTGGCGGTAACCCTGCTTTAGTACCACAAGTAAATGAGGTTTTTTTAAGTGAGTTACAAAAGCTCGTTGCCAGTAATAAAGTATCGCAAGTATTTGGCCTTTACGACGGCCCAACCGGTAACGACGAGTTTAGAGCTGCATTAGCAAGCCAACTAAGTAAAGAATATGCATGGGATATAAGTGCCAATAACGTAGCACTTGGTAATGGCAGCCAAGCTAACTTTTTTGTGCTGTTTAATATGTTTGCAGGCGAAATGCCTGATGGCAGCCATAAAAAGATTTTATTTCCCCTCGCGCCAGAATACGTAGGTTATGCCGACCAAGGTTTATCGGACGATATGTTTGTTGCCATAAAGCCCGATATCGAAATTTTAAATACCGGTAGCACATCTAAACAATTTAAATACGTTATTGATTTTAAAGCGGTTGAAAAAATATTAGCAAACGACAGCAGTATCAGTGCGCTGTGCGTATCGCGCCCTACCAATCCAACCGGTAATGTAATAACCGACGATGAAGTAAAACACCTTGATTTACTCGCTAAGCAATACAACATTCCACTCATTATAGATAACGCATATGGCGATCCATTCCCGGGCTGTATTTACACCGACGCAAACCTAACCTGGAACTCAAACATAATTTTATGTATGTCGCTTTCAAAGCTTGGCTTACCGGGTTTACGCAGCGGTATTGTGGTTGCAAACAATGAAATTATTAAAGCAATTGGCCGCGTAAATGGCAGCATGGTTTTATCGCCAAATAGTATAGGCCCAAGCTTAGTTACCCGTTTAATTAACGACGACGAACTACTGCCGCTGTGTCGTAATGTTGTGTTGCCTTTTTATCGTAATAAAGCACAAATAGCGATTGAACTGTTTGATGAAATATTTGCCGATATGAGTGTTTACTTGCATAAAGTTGAAGGCGCATTTTTTATGTGGCTGTGGTTTAAAGATGCAAAAATAACAAGCGAAACACTATACCAAAAGCTTAAAGTGCAAGATGTGTATGTAATTCCTGGACACAACTTTTTTATTGGCATTGACGATAGCTGGGCGCACAAGCACGAGTGTATTCGCATTAACTATGCAACCGATGAAGCAACACTACGCAAAGGTTTACAAACCATAAAGTATTTAATGGCGTAAATTAATGCTTATGCTATCTACGCTTTGGCTATAACTTAACATCCACTATAACGGCACGCTATTGAGCAAGTGTTGCCTTTATCCCTTATTTACCTCTGTAATTCTGTACTCTTTTTGTGCAAACGCGCGCTATACTCTTTAAATTTATATATAAACTGTTATTCTACGCGACCTTTTTTACACGCTATTTACTAGCGGGTAGCATAAAAGGTAGTTCAGGCTGCAAACGCTTACTAAGTGGCAGTAATAAAACGCGCGCCCATACAGGTGCACACTTTAAACACCAACATACAGGTAAATTATGCGATTAGGACCAGGACTACTAGTCACCGCAGCCTTTATAGGACCAGGCACCATAACGACTGCTAGCGTAGCAGGTGCAAACTTTGGCTTTGCACTTATCTGGACATTACTTTTTTCAGTAATAGCCACTATATTATTACAATCTATGGCTGCTCGCCTTGGCGTAGCAACAGGCAAAGATCTTGCTCAAGCACTGCGCGCGCATATTCATACCCCAGTGCTTAAAGTGCTCGCTAGCTTTTTGGTAATAAGCGCCATTGGCGTGGGCAGCGCCGCCTATGAAGCGGGTAACCTTAGTGGCGCTAGCATGGGTTTAATAAAGATATTTCCGACAATAAATGCGCAAATATGGACGCCGCTCATTGCTTTTATTAGCGCATTGTTACTGTACAGCGGAAAACATAAAGTGGTAGAAAACGCGCTCATTTTATTAGTGATTTTAATGAGCTTAGTGTTTATTTCTACTTTAGTTATGGCTGCTCCGCCTATAAGCCAAGTACTAGCGGGTTTTATTCCTACTATGCCTGAGGGCTCTGTTACCACTGTACTTGCACTGATTGGCACCACCATAGTACCTTATAATTTATTTTTGCATTCAGGAGTGCTCGCAGCAAAATACAACAATAATAGCGATAAACGTAAAATAATTAAGCAAACAAATATCGATACCAGCTTATCAATCACTTTAGGTGGAGTGATCACTTTGGCTATTTTATCTACCGCCTCGGTGGCTTTTTATGGTACCGACGCAGGTAAAGTTAGCGCAGCAAATATGGCTGTACAGCTTGAGCCATTATTAGGTGGCGCTGCCCATTACTTTTTTGCTATTGGTTTATTTGCTGCAGGTTTAACTAGTGCAATTACTGCTCCTTTAGCGGGAGCCTATGCAGTTTGCGGAATGCTTGGTTGGTCTAACAAAATGCAAAGTAGCCGTTTCAAATCGGTAGCATTAGTTATCTTATTGTTTGGCGCAGCTGTTGCCTCTTTGGGGTTAGATCCGGTTGCCGTGATCATTTTTGCCCAAGCTGCTAATGGCTTATTACTGCCTATTATTACTGTTTACTTACTCTGGTTGGTAAATCAAAAAGCGGTGATGGGCAATTACACCAATTCTGTGTTATTAAACCTTATCACTGTGCCTATATTACTGCTTATATTTGGCTTAAGCAGCTACAAGCTGATTAGTTTGATTTTTTAATTAAACTAAAAACATCTAATTAAAAGCCACTGTTCACTACAAACAGTGGCTTTTTTACTTATTCATTATAATAAAAACCTTTCCTGTATCCTGCAGTAATTAAAATCAGATAATATTTGTTTTTGTTAAGCGTGAAAACACATAGCCACCGGCCGCACCTGCAAGCAATTGAGTGTAAAACCCCCAACCTCTTGCACCCGCTATAATATGTATATTCATAATCGATTCAATGGCAATTAACACCATAGCAAATGCCACAATGCCAGCAATAACAAATAGCTGAGTACGGTATTTTTGAACCTTTTTATTAAGCTGCACCGTAACTAAAAAAGCGATTGCCAATGCAATGGCAATAATAGCGCCATAGGTGGGTAATAAGCCCAACCAATCATCCAGTGTTAAACTAACACGGTCGCTAAAGCCCACTACAACACCTACATTAACTAATTGATTGACAACGTATTGGCTATGAAACAAGCTAGCAAGTGTGAATGTAAATAACCAAGAAACTAAAAATGAGGGCAATATACGTGTTAAAAATGACATGGTTATCTCAACTTAAAATAAAGTTTTTTTCTTATATAAGCCATGCTAGCAAAGGCTTACCCCGTAAACAATGTATCTCTTTTTTTACTCTGCTTTCGCTTTTTGCGTTTTCTGTTAATGCAGGCGCTGCGTTACCAAAAAAGCAATACAGTACAAAAACCCTTGCTACACAATTACAGTCTCCGTGGAGCATGGTTGAACTAGCAAACGGTACATGGTTAATTACAGAGCGCGATGGCCACGTAGTTATAATTAAAAATAATGCGCAATCAAGAGTAAAACTAAACCTAGAGGGCTTATACCTTGCAGGCCAAGGTGGCTTGCTCGATATAGTATTATCGCCAGATTATAGCAATTCCAAAGAAGTAATTTTTACCTACGCCCAAGGCGATGCCAACGCAAACAGGCTTGTTGTTGCCAAAGCCATCTTTAATGGTACTCGTTTTTCAAAGCCGCAAATTATTCATAAAGTAGCTACCAATAAAAACACACCACAGCATTACGCTGGGCGCGCCCTTGTCCTACCCGACAATACGTTATTAGTTTCAACGGGCGATGGCTTTGACTTTAGAGAGCAAGCACAGGTTATTACCAGCCAGCTTGGTAAAATATTACGTATAAACTTAAACGGCAGTATTCCAACAGATAACCCATTTATTAACCATACAAATCCAAATGCCCATGCTGTTTACTCACTTGGCCACCGTAATCCTCAGGGCCTTGTATATGATTACGATACACAGCAAATTATTAGCCACGAACACGGCCCCGCAGGCGGCGACGAGCTAAACTACTTAACCGCAAGCACCAATTATGGCTGGCCAGTAATTACTTACGGTAGGGATTATTCGCAAGCGCGTATTTCACCTTTTACGCAATACCCAGGCATGCAAAAACCAAGTGTTAATTGGACGCCATCAATAGCCCTATCTGGCATGGCGTATTACGGCTCTAAGCACGCGGCTTTCCCTTCACTACAAAAACATGTGTTAATTACGACTTTGGTTGATAAAAAGCTCTACGCTGTAAATTTAGCTAATGGTGAATTTACCCAGTCTCATATATTCCCAGAGGCCACAGGCCGATTAAGGGATGTATTTGTAACCACTGAGGGTAATGTAGCAATATTAACCGATGGGGAAGATGCAAAGCTGATGTTAGTTAAATCAAATTAGTTCACAAGAGGGTTAGGGAGACTTCGCTTTTAGGGGGGATAGCACCTTTTAGTAAGCCGCTTTAATAGGTTTAATAACTCTGTGGGTGGCGCCTTCGGCTTAACCAACCTACCTTTTGACGTAAGTCGGATAAGTGGCGAAGCCACGCCATCCGACAAAAGTGATGAGTTTACTAGAAACAACCCGACTTACCGCGTTATGCAGTAACCGAAAAATGTATTAAAGGTAATTACAGGAGCTTTACACCTAGTTTTTACCCGATTCTAATTTCTGTTTTAATAATTCAATAAGTTGAATATTAAGCCCGGTAATTTCACCTTCTAGCACCCTCACTTTTGCCTGCGACTCTTCATCATCTTTACTGCGTAACAATGCAGTTTCCTGCAGTAGTTTTTCAAGCTTTTCTTGTATTTCAGCAATTAGTTCATCAAGGAGGTCACCTTCAGATTGTGATGCTTGATCTACATCTTCATTACCTAATAACTTGCGAAACGCCGCTTGATTTTTATCTTCCAGACTTTTTTCCGCCCCCTCTTCAGATATATCTACTTGAACACCTTGAGCCACTCCCTTTTGCACTGTCTCTTTTTCAGAAGCGTCATCAGCCATCACCTTTAAAATTTGTTTTTTCGGGTAAGTTTCTAAAGGTTTAGACGTTATGTTAACTGACATTTTATCCATTGTAATACCCTTATTTAATCAATTATTGGTGGCTAGAGTTCAACTATAATGTTTTGCCAACTGTTATTTATTCTTGTATATAAAAAATTGTGCCTGTCTTATTTTACTTTTAGATCACTGACATTTAAATGGATAAGGATTGTATTTAGGTGTTGGAAAACGAATACACCCTACGATGAATCGACGTATTTAGCAGCATTAAAACGCAGAGGCTCACCACTTTTAAAATTTGCAATCAATAGCTAAATTTTACTAGTCGTCCACCTCAGGGCGTGTTGTTAGTAGTTTTTACATCTTTCCTTGTTGCTTCATTCGTTCTGCACACCATTCTTCATCCGCTTTACGTTGTTTTTCACGATCTCTAGATGTATAAGTATTAACATGCAATTTTTTAGATGAAGAGCTAGGGGCTGTTGATCTTTGTAGTACATATATCAATCAGCCCACATTGGTAGCCACATCATAGTAAATGCTAAAGCGAGCATTGAATGATAATTTCGTTCAAGCTTTTCATACCGCGTGGCTATC